>NZ_BAAHXB010000005.1:0-104684 GCF_054657215.1 Endothiovibrio diazotrophicus | reverse complement strand
AATCGAGCAGAGAAGACAAAGAGAAAGACCTGACCCCATTGCACGCGCTTGAGCCTTCCTGGCTACGGAAGCGTTAGCGGTTTGTTGTATGACCCCGACATGTCATCTCGGATGGCCTCATTTTCAATGATCCCGAAAGTGCTTCGTGAATACTGCATAAACAATAAAAGCATCGATAGGCTGACCTCGTTGCTTAGAGAGTTTGAGTATTGGGAAGATGATCTTTTAATTGGTCCACCGAAATAACATGACACCCAACCCCACCACTCATCTCGTTAAACAATTCTTACAAACAAAAAGCCCCGCCCGATCACCGACCGGGCGGGGCTTTGGAGCGCACACCGGGTAGAGTAGAGAGCACGCTCACCATCACCGTAGCACCAGTCTATCCGTTCCCGCCCCTTTCGTCTGGCGGTGCCTCACTAGCTGATACGTAGTCTCGCCCGCGGCATCCCCGTCTGCTCAGAATGCCCAAGGGGTTCAACGCGCAGGTGAAGGCGTTCATCGCCTCCAATCTAGCCCACCTCCCGTACCTCCCTCACTTCAACAGCAACGTGGGCGACGGTCTCCCCAGCAAATATCCTTGGGCATGGGTGAAGCCGGTGGCCCGAACGCGGGTCATCAGCGCTTCGGTCTCGACCCCTTCGGCGACCAGTTGGTAACCGGCCTCGAGGATCATCCTCGCGACGGTCTCGGTGATCCGTCCCTGGCCGTCGTCGCGCTCCAGGTCGCGGACCATGGCGATGTCGAACTTGACCACGTCCACCGGCATGGTGGAGAGGTAACGGAGCGAGGAGTAGCCGCTGCCGAAGTCGTCCAGGGCAATGGTGAAGCCGCGTTCGCGCAGCCCCTGGAGGATCTTGGAGGCCTCCTTGAGGTCGGCGATCAGCGCCGTCTCGGTCACCTCCAGTACCAGTTTGCGGTCGGCGAGGAAGGGCTCCAGACCGAGCAGCCGTTCGTGGATCCGCGGTTCGGTGAGGCTGGTGCCGTCGAGGTTGACCGAGAGCCCCGCCCCGGCCGGCACGGCACCGCGGCCGAGCAGGCCGATCAGTTCGCCGAGTACCGCCAGGTCGAACTCGGTTTCCAGCCCCTCGGCCACCACCACCGGGAAGATGTGGGCGGGGGAGATCAGGCCATCATCGTCGCGCAGCCGTGCCAGCACTTCGTGATAACCCTCTCCTTCGCCGAGGGCGACCACCGACTGGTAATGGAGCTGGAATCCTTCGCCGCGCTCGATGGCGCGGTAGACCGCGTGGACATAGCGGCTGGAGACGGTCGCCTCGGCACCCTCCCCCAGCTCCGGGGTGTAGCGGACGATCTTCGCCCCGCCGGGGCGCTTTGCCTGGTACATGGCGATGTCGGCTCGCTTGTGCAGCAGCACCAGCTCCTCGGGACGGCTGCCTTCGGCGTGGGCCAGCCCCGCCGAGAAGCGCACCGGTTCCTTGATGCCGAGGGCCTCCTTGAAGTCGTACTCCCCTACCAGGACCTGGCAGGTGCGTGCCCGCTCCTCCGCCTCCTCGGCGGTGACCCCGACCAGACGGATGGCGAACTCGTCGCCGCCGAGGCGGTAGAGGCGGTCCTCGTCGCCGAGTTTCTTCGCCAGGCAACGGGCGGCAATGCGGATCACCTCGTCCCCCACCGCGTGGCCGTAGCTGTCGTTGATGGCGCGGAAGTGATCGCCGTCCACCAGGATTACCCCGACCCCCACCGGGCGGCCGCGCACCAGGGCGAGCAGCGACTTCCACTCCTCGTTGTAGGCGGTGCGGTTGCGCAGGCCGGTGAGCGGGTCGCGGTGGCTCAGCTCCCACAGCTCGCGGTTCTTCTGGCGGATGCTGACCTGAGCGGCGTCCAGCTCCTCCTGGTAGTCGTTGAGGGAGCGGCGCACCGCCTCCAGTTCGCTCAGCCGCAGCGACCAGTCTGGCGGCGCGGGCAGCGGACTGGCTCCACGGCCGCGGCGCAGGGTGTCGATGTGGTTGGCGAGCAGCGACAGCGGGCGTTGCAGCAGCCGCACCACCAGCAGGTAGTAGAGGGAGCCGAGCAGCAGCGCCGCCACCACCAACTGCCCTACGGTCTCGCGCATCACCCGTTCCAGGGCCACCGTCTCCGGCAGCGGCTGGGGGCGAACCACGATCCAGCGGGCCAACTCGTCGGCACCGTCCAAGGACCACCACCCATCGGACGCCGGACGCCCCTCCGGATCAATCAGCGTCAGGCGGCCGACGTCGGCGTGGCGGAAGCGGTTGAGGGCGGGCAGCGCGGCGGAGAGGCCGGCCTTCAGCCCTGCGTGGCCGATCACCCGCCCGTCGTCGAGTCGCACCGGAGCGAACAGGTAGAGGGCAGGGCCCTCCGTTTCACGCCGCAGCAGCAGTTGCCCCGCGGGCAGTTGCTCCGGCATCCGCGCCGGATGGGCCTCCAGCGCCTCGCCGTCGACGTCGTAGAGCTCCAGGTCGAGGACGAAGGGGGCGAGCCGTTCCACCTTCAGCGCGCGGTTCTCCCGCCAGTAGCCGTAGTAGGTGGGATCAGCCAGTTGCTGGCGGGTCTCGTCCCAGCGGGTAAGGTTGGTGAGCTGGCGCTCCAGGGCGTTCAGCGTCACCGCCGCCGCCCGCTTCACTTCCTGCGCCGCCGCCTCGCGGTTGCTCTCGGTCGCCACCCGCTTCACCTCGCCCATCCGCTCCAGCATCCAGCCGCCGATGCCGCCGGAGGCGACCAGCGCCAGGGCGATAAAGAACAGCAGGTAGACGTGGCTGGGCAGCGGCGGCAGGCGGATCACGGCCCCTCCCCAGCACTGCGCCGCGGCAGCGCGGCGAGCGCGCCGAGCAGCGCCTCGTGAAGATCGAACTCGTAGCCGCCGGAGAAGAAGTGGCCGGCACCGGGGATCAGCCGCACCTGCCCGCCGGCGGCGCTGACGCGGTCGATCCAGCCGGGGGCGAGCTGGCGGTCGGCGCCGCCGAAGATCAACGTGGCCGGCACGTCGAGCCGGTCGAGTTCGGCCTCCAGACGCGCAGCGTCCTCTTCGATATAGGAGAGGTAGGCATCGGGCGGGGCGAGGTAGTTGCCGTCGCAGAAGGAGAGGTGGTATTGGCCGAGCCCCTTCCGCCCGGCCGCTGCCCACTCCCGTGCCTGGCTTCGCTCCCCGGGGGTGAAGTCGGGGTACTCCCAACCGCCGAAGTGGCCCATGCTGATCAGCACCAGGCCACGCACCGCATGGGGTCGGGCGGCGGCGAAGCGCAGCGCCCGCAGGGCGCCGCTGGAGTGGCCGGCAACCACCACTTGACGGTGCCCCGCCAAGTGCAGCCAACCGACCCAGGAGGCCAGTTCGCCGTCTCCATCCCCCAGACGGTGGTTCTGGATCGCGTCACAGGGGAGGCTTTCACGGCGCTGGTCGATGCCGAGGGTGAGGGTGGGGGCGAGCACCGGGTAGCCGGCATCGCTCAGCTCGTCGGCCAGGGACTGGATGATGCCGAAGTGGTGGGTCTGGAGAAAACCATGGAGCAGCAGCACCGCCGGCCGATCGGCATCGCCGCTGCGGTAGTCGGCCAGCGCGACGCGACCGTTGGGCATGGAGAGGCCGACCGGCTCCGCCACCGCCGACGAGGCCGAAAACAGGAGCAGCAGCCACAACAGCCACTCCGCCGGAAGCGGCCGGCGACCGGTCAAGGGAGGGATCACGATCGGCAAACCTCGACGGTCGAAAGCGGGACGCGACCCGTTGCCACGCCCTTCGGTTTTTACCAGCGTATTACCGATTCGCATTTCCAACAAGGAGGGAAAACACCGATGCCGCGGGGGTCCTTGATACGGGTCAAAACAGAGCGCGGTGGAGGCCGGGGGGGGGGACTGGGGTCGTCGGGCTGTCCGCTGCCACCCGTTTCATGGGGTGGCTCCACCTGACGCTATTTATTTGACACGAAGGACACGAAGGGGAACAGGGCTGTCAGCGCCGTGCCTCACGGATTTGGCTGGTCTGGCCTCCATCGCCTGCAAAGAAAGGCCGATGGGTACACGATATCGAAGCTCCCCTGCCCACGCTGCCCCCGTTCAACACGGCGCCCGCGGGGCGCCCTATAGGGCGCCCCGCGGGCGCCGTGTTGAACGGAACTGCCGGCAGAAAAACACGCGAGGAAAAACAAACGACACGCGAGCATTTCAACCCTTCGTGTCCTTCGTGCCTCTTCCTTCGTGCCTCTTCCTTCGTGCCCTTCGTGTTGAAAAGCGCCGCCAGGAAGAACCCCACGGCAAAGGGTCGGCACCGTCGGGACAGGTCGAAGGAAAGAGGCCCTCACCCCCTTGTGTCTCCGCCCACCGCAGGAAGATCAATGGGCCGCCATCTTCGCCCTCACCGCCTCCTTGTCGAACCACCAGCGCTCGCCGATCATCACCTCGAGGATCTTGCCCAGGTTCTTGAACAGCACCGCCGGGTCGTTGAGGTTGTACATCTCCAGCCAGACGTCGAGGGTCGCCTGGTCCTCGATGTTGCGGTGGCGCTTGGCCACCCGACCGACGATTTCGCTGGTGAGGAATTTGAGGTTCTCCCGCTCCTGACCCTCGGCGTGGACGTCGGCGATGTAGTGGGCGGCCATCGCCGCCACCGCGCCGCCGTCGGAATCGTCGGGGGTCTCGTCGACCACATGATGGAGCAGGTTGATCACCGTCTCCGGGCGCACGCTGAAGGTGATGCCGAGCCAGATCCCGATGCCGAGCGCCGGGATCGACTCCCCTTTTTCGCACTGATAGAGGATCTCGCAGCTCTCCACCGCCTCCTGCCACGCCTCCAGGGCGACAAAGACGTCGAATATCGCCCGCGCGGTGGTCCACGCTTCGTCGGTGCGGCGCAGGCCGAGCAGTGCGGTGGCGATCTCCAGTTGCACCCGCGCCCGCTCCAGAGCCCGCTCCTCGGGGATGGCCTGGAGCTGCGCCAGGTGGCCTTGCAACTCCTCGCGCAGCGCCGCGTCGGTCTGTTCGAAATCGCTGCCCTGGATCAGCTCCTGGACGTTCTTGGTGGAGATGTCGTCACTCATCGTAATAACCTATAAGACAAGTCGGAAATTGCGCAATTATTCCCGAGCGCGGCCGGAATGTCCATCGCTCGTCCCCCACCGTACCGCCCTGCCCCCCCCCCACAACCCGTCATCGATTCTTGACCCGCCTGTCACACTTCTCCTTCACCCTGTCCGCCCCGAAAGACGCTACGACGACCTCCCGGAGCCTCGAAATGTCCCCGATCCTCGGCCGCCTGTCCGTACGCGGACGCCTGATCCTGCTCAACGCTCTCCCCCTGGTCGCCCTGATCTTCGCCTCGGTCACCGCGGTGGGGTTGATGGGGCAGATCGAAGAGGGCGTGGTGCGCATCTACGACGACCGCGTCGTGCCCCTGAAGGAGCTCAAGACCATCGCCGACGACTACGCGGTGGCGGTGATCGACGCGGTCAACAAGACCAACGCCGGGCGGATGACCCCGCGCGATGCGATGGACGGCATCAGGCGGGCCCAGACGGAGATCGAGGCCAAGTGGAAGGACTACGTGGCCACCGAACTCACCCCCGACGAGGCGCAGCTTTCCCGCGAAGCGGAGCGGCTGTTCCGGGCGGCCAATGCCGACATCCGGCGCCTGCTCGATACCCTCGGGAAGCTGGGCGCCGACGGCCAGGGGCGATTGGCCGCCTTCGATGGGCCGCTCTACGACACCATCGACCCGATCAGCGCGAAGATCACCGAACTGGTCGATCTCCAGCTACGGGTGGCCGGGGAGGAGCGCGAGGGGGTGCGTATCCTCCACGACCGCTCCACCACCCTGTTCAGCGTGCTGGTTGCGGTCTCGGTGATCGCGGCGATGCTGCTCGGCCACTTCACCAAGAACTCCATCAACCGGCCGCTCAGCGCGCTGCGCGCCGCGATGGAGGAGACCGCCGGGCACTGGGACCTCACCCGCCGCGCCGAGGTGGAGGCCCGCGACGAGATCGGCACCACCGCCGAGGCCTACAACCGGATGCTGGAGGTATTTCACGGGTTGATCGGGCAGATCGGTGCCGCCACCGCGCAGGTGGCCAGCGCCGCCGAGGAGATGTCGGCGGTGAGCGAGCAGACCAACCAGGCGATCGTGGAGCAGCGGGGCCAGACCGAGCAGGCGGCCGCCGCCATGCACGAGATGAGCACCACCGTGCAGGAGGTGGCGCGCAACGCCGCCGACGGGGCCGCGGGCGGGGAGCAGGCCGCCGGCGAGGCCGAGCGCGGGCGGCGGGTGGTGACCGAGGTGATGGAGTCGATCCATTCGCTTGCCGCGGAGGTGCGCCGCGGTACCGAGGTGGTGCAGGCGCTGGAGGCGGAGAGCGACCATATCGGCGCCGTTCTCGACGTCATCCGCGGCATCGCCGAGCAGACCAACCTGCTGGCGCTCAACGCCGCCATCGAGGCGGCCCGCGCCGGCGAGCAGGGGCGCGGCTTCGCCGTGGTGGCCGACGAGGTGCGCACGCTGGCCTCGCGCACCCAGACCTCCACCGAGGAGATCCAGGGGATGATCGAACGGCTGCAAGGGGGCACCAAGCAGGTGGTGGTGGCGATGTCCGGCGGCCAGCGGCAGGCCGAGAGCACCGTCGAGCGGGCCGAGGCGGCCGGTCAGGCGCTGGAGGCGATCAGCCGGGCGGTGGCCGGGATGCGCGACATGAACACCCGCATCGCCTCCGCCGCCGAGGAGCAGAACACCGTGACCGGGGAGGTCAACCGCAACGTCACTCAGATCAGCGACCTCTCCCTCCAGACCGCCGAGGGTTCCCACCAGACGGCACGGGCGAGCGAGGAGCTGGCGGGCATGGCGAGTGAGCTGCAGCAACTGATCGGGCGGTTCAATGTGTGAAGGGAACGAGACGTGATCTTGCCAAGGCCCGGTTTCACGCCCCTCCCCGGCGCCGGCACAGCGTGCGAGGGAGCGTAGGTCGCCGCTACCGCGGCGACGCGAACGAAGGCACCTCCGAAAAACCTCGTACCGACCTTACGGGACGGGACGGAGTCCTCGGAAGCCGACCACACCCCCTACCCCCGCTGCTTCCGCTTGCGTCGCCGCGGTAGCGGCGACCTACTCGTTCATGTAGGAGCGGCCCCGGGCCGCGATGGCGCCCTCTCCCCCCTCCCCCCGCAAGTCGCCGAAAGGCTGGCGCTTCGCACCGTCGCGGCCTGGGGGCCGTCCTACGGGGGCTCTTCGGCCGCGGCGCCCGCGGGGCGCCCTATAGCAGCCGCGCGACCGGACCGAAGGAGCGGCGGTGGATCGGGGTGACGCCGAGCCGCGTCAGCGCTTCCCGGTGAGCCTTGGTGGGGTAGCCCTTGTGGCCGGCGAGACCGTAACCGGGATAGCGGGCGTCGAGCACCGCCATCTCTCGGTCGCGGGCTACCTTGGCGAGGATCGAGGCGGCGGAGATCGCGGCTACGCTGCCGTCGCCGCCGACCACCGCCTCCACCGTGCAGGCGAGCCGCGGACAGCGGTTGCCGTCCACCAGCACATGCTCGGGTGCCGGATCAAGGGCGGCCACCGCCCGCTGCATGGCGAGCAGCGTCGCCTGGAGGATGTTCAGGCGATCGATCTCCTCTACCTCCGCCCGACCGAGCGACCAGGCAAGGGCCCGCTCGCGGATCACCTCGGCGAGCGCTTCGCGCCGTTTCTCGGAGAGTTTCTTGGAGTCGGCCAGCCCCTCGATGGGCCGCTCGGGGTCGAGGATCACCGCCGCGGTGACCACCGGACCGGCCAGCGGCCCGCGGCCCACTTCGTCGACGCCGGCGATGAGGTGGGAGGGGGGGGAGGTGAACAGGGACTGCTGGGGCATCGGAGGCTTCCGGCATAGCGGGGAAAGGCCGTCTTATACAGGTCAAAGGTCAAAGGTCAAAGGTCAAAGGTCAAAGGTCAAAGGACTCTCGTTGTTCATCTTATCGCTTTCAAATGCCACATTGCCCGGAGAGCGGGAAAGTGGCCTGGCACGCCCCTTCTTCCCTTTGACCTTTAGCCTTTCACCTTCGACCTCAAACTACCTGGAGACGAAATTTGCCCCTCCCTGGTCAGAGTGAGAAAATCCCGCCCCTCGCCCTCAACCCACAGGACCTCCCCCGTGACCGCCCCCCTCAAGACCGCCGTCATCGGCGTCGGCTACCTCGGCCGTTTCCACGCCCAGAAATACGCCGCCCTGCCGGGCTCCGAACTGATCGCCGTGGCCGATCCCGACGAAGAACAGGGGCGTAAGGTGGCCGCGGAGGTGGGGTGCCGCTGGGTCGCCGACTACCGCGAGCTGTTCGGCGAGGTGGAGGCGGTGAGCATCGTGGTGCCGACCCAGCTCCACCACCAAGTCGCGAAGGAGTGTCTGGAGGCGGGCATCCACGTGCTGCTGGAGAAGCCGATGACGGTCACCGTGGCGGAGGCCGACGAGCTGATCGGGATCGCCGCCGAGCGCGGCCTCACCCTGCAGATCGGCCACCTGGAGCGCTTCAACTCGGCGGTGCTGGCGATGGACGGCGTGCTCGCGGAACCGCTCTTCATCGAGTCCCACCGCATCGCGCCGTTCAACCCGCGGGGGGCGGACGTCAGCGTGATCCTCGATCTGATGATCCACGACATCGACATCATCCAGCGCATCGTCCGCTCGCCGATCCGCGACATCCAGGCCAACGGCCTGCCGGTGCTCACCGACGAGGTGGACATCGCCAACGCGCGGATCACCTTCGACAGCGGCTGCGTCGCCAACGTCACCGCCAGCCGCGCGTCGAGCAAGGCGCAGCGCACCATGCGCATCTTCCAGGGCGACGCCTACATCGTGGTCGACTTCCAGGAGAAGGTGCTCGGCGTCCACCGCAAGGGCGCGGGGGAGCAGTTCCCCGGCATCCCGGAGATCGTCAGCGACCGGCGCCAGTTCGAGAACTCGGACGCGATCCTCGCCGAGGCCGAGGCGTTCATCCGCGCAATCCGCGAGGGCACGCCCCCGCCGGTCACCGGCGAAGAGGGGCGCGAGGCGCTGAAGACCGCGCTACGCATTACCGAATTGCTGACTTGATATGAACGCAAGTGGGCGCCGCTCTTCCCTGTAGGAGCGGCCCCTAGGCCGCGATGGCGCCGTCTCCTGTTCTCCCGCCAGTGTGGCTTGAAGCGTGGCGCTTCGCCCTATCGCGGCCTAAGGGCCGCTCCTACAGGGAAGGGCGGCGCCAAGACCCGCGCCCCGACAGATTTGCGTTTGTTTGCGAACCCTCTTTATTCCTTTTCCAGGAGAGCAACATGATTCCGATGGTGGACCTGAAGGGCCAATACCACGAACTGAAAGAGGAGATCGACGCCGGCCTCCTCGCCGCGCTGGAGGAGACCCGTTTCATCCTCGGCCCCAACGTCCAGGCCTTCGAGAAGGAGGCGGCCGCCTACCTCGGGGTCGACCACGCCGTCGGCGTCGCCTCCGGCACCGACGCCCTCCATCTGGCGCTGCTCGCCGCCGGCGTGCAGGCGGGCGACGAGGTGATCACCACCCCCTTCACCTTCATCGCCACCGCCGAGGCGATCAAGTACGTCGGCGCCACCCCGGTGTTCGTCGACATCGAGCCCGACACCTTCAACATCGACGTGGCGCAGGCCGCCGCCGCCATCACCCCGCAGACCCGCGCGATCCTGCCGGTGCACCTGTTCGGCCAGCCGGCCGATATGGGGGCGATCCTGGCGCTGGCCGAGGAGCACGGGCTGAAGGTGGTGGAGGATTGCGCCCAGTCCTTCGGCGCGGCCATCGACGGCAAGCAGACCGGTTCGCTCGGCGTCGCCGGCTGCTTCAGCTTCTTCCCCAGCAAGAATCTCGGCGGCTACGGCGACGGCGGACTGATCACCACCGACTCCGAGGAGCTGGCCGCCCATCTACGGGTGCTGCGCAACCACGGCTCGTGGAAGCAGTACCACCACTCGGAGATCGGCTTCAACTCGCGCCTCGACGAACTCCAGGCGGTGATCCTGCGCGCCAAACTGAAGCGCATTGACCAGTACAGCGAGGGACGCCGCCGGGTGGCCCACCGCTACAGCGCGTCACTGGCGCAGATGCCGGGGATCACGCCGCCCCACGAGGACGGCAAGGGGCGCCACGTCTACCACCAGTACACCCTGCTGGCGGAGAACCGCGACCCGATCCGCGAGGCGCTGAGCGAGGCCGGGATCGCCAACGCCATCTACTACCCGATCCCGCTGCACAAACAGCCGGTGTTCAGCGATGCCTGCGCCGGCCTCTCGCTGCCGGTGGCCGAACGGGTCGCCGAACAGTGCCTGTCGCTGCCGGTCTACCCGGAACTCCCCGACGCCGACGTCGACCGCGTCCTCGAGGTCATCCGTTCGGTGGTCTCTGGATGAAAAGAGGATTAGCCACGGAGCCACGGAGGACACGGAGCCGAACGACTGCGGGATCTCCGTGCCCTCCGTGGCTCCGTGGTAAATTTCTCTTCCCATTCCCGCGGTATTCGCCATGACCAAAAAGCGGATCATGATGGTGGCCGGCGAGGCCTCCGGGGACGACCACACCGCGGGGCTCGCGCTGGAGCTGAAGCGGCTGCTGCCCGAGGCCGAGTTCTTCGGCGTCGGCGGCGAGCGGATGCGCGCCGCCGGGGTGGAGACCCTGATCGACATCAGCGAGCTGTCGGTGATGGGGCTGGTGGAGGTGCTCAAGCACTACCGGCGGCTGATGGGGATCGTCGAGCGGCTGCGCCAGGTGCTGCGCGAGCGGCGCCCGGATCTGCTGATCCTCACCGACTACCCGGAGTTCAACCTGAAGCTCGCCGAGACCGCCAAGGGACTCGGCATCCCGGTGCTCTTCTACGTCAGTCCCCAGGTGTGGGCGTGGCGCCCCAAGCGGGTTAAGAAGATCGGCGCGCGAATCGACCGGATGGCGGTGCTGTTCCCCTTCGAGACCGCGATCTACGAGCAGAACGGCATCCCGGTCGATTTCGTCGGCCACCCGCTGGCCGACCACGTCCAGGTGACGATGAGCCGCGAGGAGGCGCGGGCGGCGCTCGGCATCGAGGGGCCGGGACCGGTGATCGGGCTGCTGCCGGGGAGTCGCCGCGGCGAGGTGCAGCGGCTGCTGCCGGTGCTCATCGAGAGCGCCCGCCAACTGCGCGAACGCTACCCCGACGCCCGCTTCCCGCTGGCCCGCGCCTCCACCCGGGCGGAGTCCGAGTTCCTCCCGCTGCTGGCGGAGGCGGGGCTGCCCATCGAGCTGGTGAGCGGCCAGGCGCAGACGGTGATGCGTGCCAGCGACGCGGTGATCACCGCCTCCGGCACCGCCACCCTGGAGATCGCCCTGGTCGGCACGCCGATGGTGATCGTCTACAAAATGGCGCCGCTCACCTTCGCCATCATGCGCCGGATGATGACCATCCATCATGTCGGGCTGGCCAACATCGTCAGCGGCGAAGAGGTGGCGCGGGAGCTGCTGCAGGACGACGCCACGCCCGAGGCGATCGCCGCCGAGGTGGAGCGGATCCTGGAGGACGACGCCTACCGCGAGCGGATCACCGCCAAGCTGGGCGAGGTGCGCGGCAAACTGGGCAGCAGCGGCGCCTCGCGCAAGGTGGCAACCGTTGCGGCGCGGATGCTGGGGACGTGCTGAATTCGAATCGAGTACAGCCCCGGGGCTGTGTTCGGGAAGCTCGTCGGATCCCGATGCCCGCTGCCCCCGTTTTCGTCGGCGCGGTAGCGCCGACCTACGCGCCGGATCAGTGGAAGTCGTCGCCCCCCTCCGACCACTCGACCTCCGCCGTCACCGGCAGGTGGTCGGAGGCGATCCGCGCCAGCGGGCTGCGGTGGAGCTCCAGGCGGAGGAGCGCCGTACCGGGACGGACCCAGATGCGGTCGAGGGCGAACAGCGGCATTTTCGCCGGCCAGCTGCGACGGTAGGGGGTGCGTGGAAAGAGCCGGTGCAGGGTCCGCAGCGGCCGCCCCCAAAGGAACCACTCGTTCCAGTCGCCCATCAGCGCCAGCGGCGGCTGAGGCTCCTCGATCAGCGGCAGCAGCCGCCGGATCTGCTCGCGCCGTTCGAACGGACGCAACCCGAGGTGGGTGGCGATCAGCCGGAAGCGCTCTCCCTCCCGCGCCAATACCGCATCGATCGCCCCCCGCGGCTCGCGCCCGGGGACGCTCAGGTCGTGGCGGCGGACACGCTCCGGCGCCCAGCGGCTGAGCAGCGCGTTGCCGTAATGGACGTCGGCGCGCAGCATGGTCATTCCCGGAATCGCCCGCAGGCCGCTCTCGCTGGCCAGGAACTGGAGCAGTCCCAGCGGGTTGCCCGGACGGGACTCCACCTCCTGGAGCGCGATCACGTCGGCGTCCATCTCCCTCAGCACCGCGGCGCAACGCTGCGGCGAGGCGCGACCGTCGCCACCGATCCCGCGGTGGAGATTCCAGGTGGCGAGCTTCAACTTCACGCCTCCCCCTTGCCGTCGGCACGGCGCCGGATCAACCGGCGGCGGAACAGCCACAGCCCGCCGAACAGCAGGGCAGCCAGCGCGGCGATGGACCAACCGATGCCGCCATCCTGTTGGTCGCGCAGCGAGCGGACCGCCGCCTCGGCGAACAGGGCGATGGCCAGGGTACCGGGGAGCAACCCCACCAGGGAGCCGAGGAGAAAGTCGCGGAAGCGGATGTGGGAGGCCCCCGCCACCAGGTTGATGACGGCGTAGGGGGCCACCGGCACCACCCGCAGGGTGACCACGGTCAACAACCCCCTCTGCGAAAGCTTGCGGCTGACCCGGTTGAGGCGACGCCCGGCATAACGGCGCACCAGATCGCGACCGAACAGATGACCCGCGGCGAAGGCCAGCACGCCACCGAGCAGGGCGCCGGCGAGGCCGTAGAGGAACCCGCTGAGCGCGCCGAAGAGGAGCACCGCCGCCACCACCAGCAGGGTCAGCGGCACCCCGGTGGCGCTGGCCACACCGATGGCCGCCACCACCCACAGTGGAGTGCCGGGGTAACGTTCGAGGGCCTGCGCCTGGCGCATCAGCCGGTCGAGGTCGAGCCATTCGCCCAGCCCGCCCCAGCGCCAGGCGACGACCATCGCCAGTAGCCCGCTCAGCACCGCCACGCCGATCAGGACGCCACGCAGGGCGTGTGGTTTGTGCTCGTCGGGCACGAAGTGGTCGACGAAGCGCTCGGGGTCGATCGGCCGCTCCGGGTCGAGCAGCTCCGACTCAGGCACCAGTTGGTCGACCTCCGGGGCCACCACGGGGTCGAGGGGGCGCAGCGTGCGTTCGCCGTCGGCGAGGCGGTCGATCACCGCGAACAGCGAGGGGCATTCGACGAACGCCCCCGCCACCTGCGCGGGATCGACCCCAAGGTGTTCGGCCAGCAGCCGGTTGCGAAAGGCGGCGATCGCCTCGCGGGTCTCCCTCCCCGCCGCCTCGATCACCAGATCACACTCGGTATCCAGCCCCATGGAGCGGTTGCTCAGGTTGGAGGAGCCGACGCGCAGCAGCCGGTCGTCCACCACCATCACCTTGGCGTGGACCATCAGCGCCACCTCGGGCGAGGCGGCGAGGCGTGGGTAGTAGATGCGCAGCCGGCCATGGGCATCCGCCTCGGCCAGGCGGCTCACCAACCGGTGGCGCAGCACGTCCATGGTGTGCTGCTCCAGCCAGCCGCCGGTCTCCCGCGGCATCACCACCACCACCTCCGGCCCCTCCTCGCCGCACAACCGCTCGACCAGCGCCTCGCGGATGCAGTGGGCGGTGAGGTACTGGTTCTCGATGTAGATGAAGCGCTCGGCGGCGGCGATGCTCTCCAGGTAGAGCCGCTCCACCTCCCGCACCTCCGGACGGCCATCGTATTCGGCCACCGTCCGCGCGATCGCCACCTTCACCTCGCGCATCACCGGCTCCAGCGAGGGGGGCCACGGATCCCGCCCGGCGTCGACCCGCGGCGCGGCAAGCGTCTCACCGGTGGCATTGCGCCAGCGCTCGCGGGCCAGCTCGCCGAGGGCCGCCGCCGCGGCGCCGTCCACCGCCATCTGCACGTCGTGGAAGGGGGGATAGGGGCGCCCCTCGGGATCCTTGCGGCGCCCGTCGTCGACCCGATGCACCGAGGTATCCCAGCGCCACTGGCTGAGGTCCAGCCCGCCGCTGAAGGCCACCGCGTCATCCACCACCACCACCTTTTGATGCTGGGAGGCGCCCACCGGGTGGTGGTCGTCCATGTGGAAGCGGACGCGGGGGTGGGTGTTCCAGTTGAGGGTGTAGAGGGGGAAGGGTTCGCGTTCAGCCAGATAGATCATGGCGAAGTCCCAGCTGAGCACGTAGACCTCGACACCGTGCTCGCGGGCGACGAAATCGAGCAGCGCGCCCAGCTCGAGCGGATCGCCATCCTCCTCGCCGTCGCGCACCAGGCGCAGCCGGCTGTGGATGTCCCAACCCAGGAGGTAGACGGTGCGCCTCGCCCGCAGGATCGCCTCGCGGACGGCGCGGAAGTAGTCCGCACCGTCCACCGCCAGGGCGACCCGCCCCGCGGGCTCCCGGCGCCAGCAGTTCTCTCCCGGCTTCAGCAGGGTCTGTTCGGAATCGTTCATCACCCGAGGCTAGTCGGCGGCGGCGGGGCAGGCAAACCGGCGGGGGGCAGCCGTAGGTCGGCGCTACCGCGCCGACGCGAGCGGGGGCACCACCCTTTCATCATTTCCGCCGCACCTCCCGAACGGGACGTCCCGTTCGTATCGTTCATCCCGTCCATAAACCCGCTGCTTCCGCTTACGTCGGCGCGGTAGCGCCGACCTACGACAAGAGATCCGGTGGTCGAAAGTCGACGACGACACGCAACGCATGTCACCACGAGGCCGCCACCTCAGTGGACGGTGCAGACCATGCACGGATCGAAGGAGCGGACGATGTGCTGCACCGCCACCGGCTCCTCCTCGCCGGGGCGGATCGGCGCGCCGGCCAGCGCCTGCTCCAGCGGGCCGGGGACGCCCTCGCGGTCGCGGGGGGAGAAGTTCCAGGTGGTGGGGGCGACGATCTGGTAGTTGAGGATGCGGCCGTTCTTCACCCGCAGCCAGTGGCCGAGGCTGCCGCGGGCCGCCTCCACCAGGCCGGCGCCGCGGGCCTCGTCGGGTAGCGCGAAGGGGGCGCAGAAGGGGGCGCCCGGCTCCAGTTCGGCGAGCCACCCCTGCATGGCGATGACCACCCGCGCCACCTCCAGCAGCCGCGCCACCACCCGGTTACGCACGTTGCCACCGCTCTCGGCGACCAGCTCGCGGATCAGCGGCTGACCGTCCACCTGCTGGCGGGCCAGCGCCCCCACCTCGACCACCGCGCCGTCGAGCCGCGGCGCCTTGCACCAGCTGTAGCCGTCGGCGGCGTCGGCATCGGGCAGGGTCACCCCGTCGTAGGGGTGGCGCGGCTCGCGGCTGCCACCGAGCCAGCCGTGACTGGGGTCCTCGGTGATCGCGGCGGGATCGAGGGGACGCGGGCCGTCGTCCCACACCCCGCGGGCAAACAGCGGCGTGTCGTCGATGGGATAGGCGCCGTAGCTCATGAAGCGGTCGCCGGCCCGTCCCAGGCGATGGAGTTCCAGGGCATCGGCCAGCTCCAGGAAGTGGCGCAGGTCGCCGCCGCCCGGCGCCGCGGCCCACGCCGCCAGGGCGGCGCGGGCGTCGAGGGCGGCCACCGCTTCGAGGGCATCGCCGAACAGCCATCGCTCCAGGAAGCGGCGCAGGGCGTGAAGCTTGGCCGCCATCCGCGCCCGCTCCTCGGCGGCGATGGCGCGGGTGCTCCCCCCCGGCTGGAGGGCGAGGCTGTGGGGCCACTTGCCGGCGAGGATCCCCATCAGTTGGAGGAAGCCGGCGCGGGCCGGCAGGAAGTCCCGGGCGGCGCTCCCCTCCACCGCACGGAAGCGTTCCGCGGTGGTGCCGTACCACGGCTCGCCGGCGTAGACCGGACGGGCGAAGTCGGGCATGAAGAAGAGGTAGAAGTGGGTCAGGTGGTCGGCGACGTTCTCGGTGGCGAGCGTCAGGTTGTGGGCCAGCTCACCGTTGCGCGACGGACGCACCCCGGCGGCATCGGCCAGGGCACGGGCGGCGGCGACCGACTGGGAGACCGAGCAGATGCCGCAGATGCGCGGGGCGTAGACCAGGGCGTCGCCGGGCGCCTTGCCGCGCAGGATCTGCTCGAAACCGCGGTAGAGGGGCGAAACCACCCGCGCCGCGCGCACCCGGTCCCCGTCGCAGTCGAGCTGCACCTCCAGATCCCCCTCGACCCGACCGAAGGGGCCGACGATGCGGGTGGTCACGGCTTCTCCCTCCGCGGTCCGCCGGGGGGCACCACGATGTGGTCGGCCCCGGCATTTTCGGTGAGCCGCTGCGGGGTGGCCGCCTTGGCCAGGGAGGCGAGCGCGACGAACCACGCCTTGGGCATGTCGGTGGGCAGCCCCACCGGGATGCCGGCCACCTTGGGGGTCTCGGCGAAGGGGTGGCCCGGCTCCTCGAAGCCGGGGGCGGTGCAGTTGATGCAGGCGAAGCCGCCGCGCAGGCAGGAGCCCTCGCCGTTCCACGGACGCAGGTTGCAGTCGGCGTGGGCCTGGGTGCCGAGGCAACCCAGGTGCTCCATCAGGCAACCCAGATCGGAGGGCTTGGCGGCGCTCGCCTTGAACTCGTAGTACTCGTTGCGCGGGCAGCCGTGGTGGACCAGGTGGTCGGCGTAGCCCCGCGGCCGGCCCCACGGGTCGAGACGCTCCGTGGTGAAGTGGCCGGCGGCCAGTTCGGCCAGGGTCTCGGTGACCCAGCCGGGGTGGGTCGGGCAGCCGGCGATGTTGACCACCGGCAGGCCCTGGCGGGAGCGGTAGCCCCCGCCGAGCAGGCCACCGGTACGGGCGCCGTCGTACTGCAGGCCGCACGCCTCGCTGGGGTTGCCGCCGGCGGAGGTGACCCCGCCGTAGGCGGCGCAGCTGCCCACCGCCACCACCTGGGCGGCGTGGCCGGCCAGTTCGGCGATCCACGCCATCATCGGCCGGCCGCTGCCGGAGAGGCGGTGAAAACGGCCGCTGCCGTCGGGGCCGCGCACCACCGCCCCCTCCAGGCAGAGCAGATCCAGCGGCTGCTCGCCGGCGGTGATCCGGCCGAGCAGCCGGTGCAGTTCGGCGCCTCCGCCCTCGCTCAGAGTGGGGTGCCAGAGCAGTTCGATACCCGCCGCTTCCAGGGCGGTGAGCAGGTCCGGCGCTTCGGCGGTGAGCAGCGACATGCTGCACCCGCCGCAGCCGCCGGATTGGAGCCAGAGCAGGGTCTTGCGCTCAGCCATCGTCGCTCCCCTGGAGGGGCAGGGTGAGGGTGAAGGTGGCCCCGCCCCCCTCGCGGTTCTCCGCGCGCAACCCGCCGCCCAACTGCTGGGCGAGGCCGTAGCTGATGTAGAGCCCGAGCCCGGTCCCCTGCCCCACCTCCTTGGTGGTGAAGAAGGGGTCGAAGAGGGTCTCCAGGTCGCCCTCGGCGATCCCCGGTCCGCGGTCGTGGACCCGCACCGCCACCGCCTCACCCACGGTCTCGCACTCGACGGTAAGCTCCTTTCCCGCGGATTCACCCATGGCGTCCACCGCGTTCTGCACCAGGTTGACCAGGATCTGATGCACCGGGCCTTTGCGGCCGACCACGGTGAGGGTTTCCGGCAGCCGGTAGAGCACCTTCGGCTTGTGCCGACACGCCTTCACCACCCAACGGACGGCGGTATGCACCAGCGGTGGCAGGTCGTACTCCACCCGCCGCTCCTTGCGCATCGCCGAGTAGCCGCGCAAGCCGCGGACGATCTCGCCGACCCGCTCGGCCCCCTCCAGGGTGCCGTCGATCAGCGGGTCGAGGTCGGCGAGCAGCCGGTCGATGCGCAGCTCCTCGCGCAGCGCGGCCAGTTCGGGGGATTGGGGTTGAGCATGGACGGCGTCGAGGTAGCGGGCGAGCCGCTCGCCGTAGCCCTTGAGGGCGTGCATGTTGCCGAAGATGAAGCTGATCGGGTTGTTCAACTCGTGGGCGACGCCGGCCACCAAGCGGCCGAGGGAGGCCATCTTCTCGGCGTGGATCAGCTGGCGCTGGGTGCGCTGGAGTTCGCCGTGGGCCCGGTTGAGTTCCTGGTAGGCGCGGCGCAGTTCGCCGATGGGCCGACCGACCATCACCATGCCGAGCAGCGAGCCGTCGTGGTCGTAGCGCGAGGAGCAGTTCATGGAGAGCGGCACGGCGGTGCCGTCGCGGTGGCGCAGGGTGACCTCCCGGTCGACCACCAGCCCGCCGCCGAGGCGCTCGGCGAATTCCGCCACCACCGCCAGCGAATCCTCGGCGAACAGCTCGCTCAGGGGGCGGCCGAGCAGCGTATCCTCTGCCCGGCCGGTCACCTCCAGCAGCGCCCGGTTGACCTGCTCGATGCGCCCCTGCAGGTCGCAGACGATGAGCGGGTCGGTCATCGCCGAGAGGACGCTGTCGATGAAGCGCTGGGCCTCTTCCAGGGCGGCGTTGTTGCGCTCCAGCTCCACCTGGTAGCGCACCAGGTCGGCGTAGACCGCGTCCATCTTGCGCACCACCTCGATCCACACCTCCTCGGAGGAGGGACTCAGGGCGAGGGATGCGCCCACCCCGGCCTGATCGATCAGGCTCTGGCGCGCGGTGGCCATCAGTGCGCGGTCCCGGTCGGTTCAACGCGCTCCAGGCCGTAGCGCTCCAGCTTGCCGCGCAGCCCCACCCGGGAGAGTCCCAGCTCCTTGGCCGCGCGGCTCTTGTTCCAGCGGTGGCGGATCAGGGTCTCGCGCAGGATGCGCGCCTCGAACTCCTCCACCCGCTCCTTCAGGGTGCCGTCCATCAGATCGAGGGGCAGCGGCGCCGCCGGCACCTCGGTCGGCAGCGCCTGGAGCACCCGCGGCGAGAGCAGGTCGGCCCCCAGCCAGTCGTCGTCGCCCATCACCAGCATGTGCTGGATCTCGTTCTTCAGCTCGCGCACGTTGCCCGCCCAGTGGTAGGCCTTCATGCAGGCGATCGCCTCGGCGGTGAAGCCCTTCACCCGCTTGCCCAGCCGCTCCATCGCCTTGGCGAGCAGCGCCTCGGCCAGCACCTCGATGTCGTCGGGGCGTTCGCGTAGCGGCGGCAGGGTGATGTTGACCGCGGCGAGGCGGTAGAAGAGGTCCTCGCGGAAGCGGCCGGCGCGCACCTCGCCCTCCAGCTCCTTGTTGGTGGCGGCGATCACCCGCACGTCGACCATGCGGGTGCGGCCGCTGCCCAGGGGGCGCACCTCGCCCTCCTGGAGCACGCGCAGCAGCTTCACCTGGAAGGCGGGGGAAAGTTCGCCGATCTCGTCGAGGAAGACGGTGCCGCCGTTGGCCCGTTCGAACAGGCCGATGCGATCCTCCACCGCGCCGGTGAAGGCGCCGCGCTTGTAGCCGAACAGCTCGCTCTCCAGCAGCTCGTCGGGCAGCGCGCCGCAGTTCTCCACCACGAAGGGGCGCTCCCAGCGCAGGCTGTTGTAGTGCAGGGCGCGGGCGGCCAGCTCCTTGCCGGTGCCCGACTCGCCGGTGAGCAGCACCGGGATGTCGTAGGGGGAGACCCGTTTGACCTTCTCGCACACCGCGTTCATCTTGCTGGCGTCGGTGCGCACGATGCCGTCGTCGTGGAGGAAGCGCTCGCGCAGCGACTCGCGTTTCTCACTGAGCGCGCTCTCCAGGTGACCGGGGGAGGTCTTCAGCTCCACCGAGAGCGCCTCGTTCTGCCGCTGCAGCTCGAACATCCGGCAGGCGTTGCGCAGCAGCAGGATCAGGTTCTCGGGGTGCCACGGCTTGGTCACGTAGTGGTAGATCCCCGCCTCGTTGACCGCGTCGATGATCTCCTCCGAGTCGGTGTAGCCGGAGATGATCATGCGCACCGCCTCGGGCCACTGCTCGCGCACTTGGCGCAGGAACTCCACCCCGCTGGTCTCGGGCATGCGCTGGTCGCAGAGGACCACCTGCACCCACTCGCGCTCCAGCACCGCCCGCGCCTCGGCGGCATTGCGCGCGGTCTTCACCTCGAACTCGTCGGCCAGGGTACGCACCAGGGTCTCCAGGCCGCGCACCTCGTCGTCCACCACCAGCACCACCGGCTTTTCCGTGGGAAGGGACACTACTCCACCTCCAGTTCGACCACCCGCAGCTGGTCGCCGCCGGTGACCTGTAGTTGATAGCCGCCGCAATCCGGGCAGGCGCCGAACCGCTCGTTCAATGCCACCGTGTCCGCGCAGGCCAGACACCACGCCTCGCCGGGACGCTCGACGATCTCCAGCCGCGCCCCCTCGGCAAGGCTGCCGCGGGTGGCGGCGGCGAAACAGAGGCGCAGCGCCGCGCAATCGACTCCGGCGAGCGCCCCCACCTCCAGCCACACCCCCTCGACCCGCCGGAAGCCGCCGTCGCGGGCGGTCGTCTCCGCGACCCGCACCACCCCCTCGCAGAGCGACATCTCATGCATCGGCGGGCAGCTCCAGGGAGTAGCCGACGCAGGGATCGATGGCGTTGATCAGCAGCCGCGCCTGTCGCTCCCGATCCGGATCAGCAAGGGTCGAAAGCGCCGCCGCCACCACTCCGCCGGGGGCGAAGTTCCATTCGGTAGGGGCGAGGATACGGTAGTCGGCCACCACCCCGTCGACCAGCCGCAGGCGGTGGTAGAGACGGCCGCGGGCCGCCTCCGCCCGGCCGATGCCGGTGCCGGCAGCGAGCGGGGACGGTGCCGGCGGTGCGCCTTCCGACCGATCCTCGATCAGCCCTTCGAGGGTCCGCGCCAGCTCGGTGAGCCGGGCGACCAACCGCACCAGCAGGCCATTGCCGTGGCGTTCCGCCAAGGCGTCGAGCAGCGGGCCGGCGCTCCGGGTCCGCGACGAACTCTCGCGACAGCGCCCGTCCCAGCGCGGGGCGGCAATGAAGTCGGCTTCGTCCAGGGCCCGGTCGAGGGCCCCCTCCGGCAGCTCCGGCAGCGCGGCAACGCCGCTCCGTCCGCTCTCCGACCAACCGGCATCGATCACCCGTTGGACCATGCGTGCTGCGATCCCCTCCCCCGCCGCCGCCCACGCAGCGAAGCGCTCGGGCGTATCGATGGCGAGCCAGGTGGACGGCGTCCGGCCGAAGACGGTGCGTGCCAGCAGGTCGCGCAACCCGTCGACCAGCAGCGTGACCTCTCCCGCGGCGGCGATCCCGGCACCGGCCAGGAAGGGGTCGCCGGCGGCACAGAGCGCAAGACGAAAAGAGCGCTGCGCCGCCACCACCGCGGCCAGCGGCTCGGGGTCCGCGACCTCGTCGATCAGCGCCGGCCAGTCGAGGAGGATGCGCCAAGCGTGCTCCTTCACCGTCTCCATCGCCACCAGCCGCTCGCGCAACCGCTCCGTGCCGGGGTGCGAGGCGATACCGAGGGCCTGCTCCGCGGCACGCGCACCGGCGCAGGCCTGGGCCGTGCCGCAGACACTGAAGAGCATGGGGAGCAGGCGCAGCGCCTCCTCCAGGGACTTGCCATGGAAGACGCGGGAGGCATGGACGGGACGGGAGGAGGTGATCGTCACCTCGCCGCCGGGGGCCGGCGGCAGGACGATACGCAGCCCGCCCTCCGGGTTCATTCGCCGCCGACGGAGCCGCGCAGCAGATCGCGGCGGGAGAGGGTGGATTCGGCCAGATCGTCGCGATGGCAGCGCTTGGCCGCGGCGGCTGCCTGCTCCTCGGCGAGGATGTCGGCCATCTCCTCACCCTCCAGGAAGCGGTTCAGGCGCAGCTCCTCCTCACTCGGCTGGTGCTCCTCCTTCTCGGTCATCAACACCTCCATGAAGGCGTTGGCTACCGTCGCCGCCACGCTCTGGTTCTCGAACGCCTGCATCGGCGAGTGGAGGGCGAAACAGAGACAGCGCCCCACCCCGTCGAACTCGTTGAGGGTCAGCTCGTAGGACTTCTCGGGGAGGCGCAGGGTCTGCTTGTCGCCGATGGCCAGCTCAGGCCAGTCGTCCCCCGCGCCCGGCAACAGCATCAGATTCATGAACCAGGGGGTGATCATCACCCCGACGATCCGCTCGCCCCACGGCTGGAACCCCACCGCCTCGACCTTGAGGAACGGGTTGAGCAGCGGCAGCCCCTCCATCTTCTCCCGCCAGATGCGTTCGAAGGCCTGTTCGAGGGCGGTGGAGGCGGAGGTGGGATCGATCATCGACGACTCCGGAAGCCAGGATTAGAGAGAAAGAGGGAATGGATCGGCCAAACTGGAAACCATTCGACCACCTGCAAAGGAAGATACCACAACCGCTCCATCGGGCGGTCCGCGGTCGCGCTGCCTCCGCTTCGGTGGATGCGCTACCGCTTATCCACCCTACGGCTGCAACTTCGCATCTGCGATGGTGGGACAACAAACCATCCCGAACCGATAAAAACCGGGTTGGGTGTGCCGACGATAGGAGGCGCACCGGTCGGAACGTGGTGCGCCTCGTACCTCGGCACACCCTACGCGCTCCCCAACGCCCCGACAGACTCCGTGGTGAAACTCACCCGCCGGACGCGGCCACCAGCGCGGCCAGCTCGTCCATCGCCTCGTTGATCCGCCGGGCCTCCTCCTCGGTCAGCACGTCGCGGGCGGAGCCGAGGAAGTTGACCAACCAGGTCCCCTCGGGCTGGGGGCCGACCAGCATCATGTTGATCTCCTCCTCGCCGTTGCGACCGCGGCAGCGCGCGGTGAAGCCGTGGGACTCGATCACCTGCACCGGCGCGCCTATGCACATTTCGCGCACTCCCGCTCCGCCTGCCCCTCCCAGTAGCCCTTCAGGGGCTCTTCGCGAGCGGTCAGTTCCACCCCCAGCGCGCGCAGCTCGTCGGCCACCATCTCGGCCATCGGCACCACCGCGCGCTCCGCCTCCGGGCTGAGCCCGAGACGGTTCTCCAGGGAGTGGGGGACGAGGCCGATGATGGTGACGTGACCCGGTGCGTCGCCGGTGAGGGTGAGCAGCGCGAGCAGGTCGGAGAGGCCGAGCTGGTGGTTGGAGAGCTTGGTCTGGAAGAAGGCGGGGACCTGTTCATCGACCAGGCGCACCAGGGTGCCATAGGGGGCTCCGGTGTTGACCGCGTCGGCGACGATCAGGTGATCGACGCCGCGCATCGGCTCCAGCAGCTCGGTGCCGGTGGTGCCGCCGTCGAGGATCTCCACCCCGTCGCCGATGCGGTAGCGGCACTGCAACGCCTCCACCGCGCGCACGCCGATCCCCTCATCCTGCATCAGCACGTTGCCGAGGCCGATGACCAGGATCGGGGGCTTGGCCCCCGTGTCGATCAAAGCAGCCCCAGGGCGACGCCCGCCCCGGCCACCACGCCGCCAGCCAGCTTCAGGTAGCGCTCATGACCACGCATCAGCAGGGAGGCGAAACCGATGCCGGCCAGATGCAGCATCGAGGTGGTGATGACGAAGCCGACCCCGTAGCCCAGGGCGGCGGCGGGGGTGGCCAATTCACTGCCGTGGGCGAAGCCGTGGAACAGGCCGAACAGCCCGACCAGGGCGCTGCCCGCCACCACCGGCATGCGCACGCCAAAGGCGATCACCCCGCCGAGCACCACCACCGAGAGGGCGATCATCGGCTCGAACGCCGGCAGCGACACCCCGGCCAGCGCCAGCCCGGCACCACCGAGCATCAGCCCGACGAAGGCGGCGGGCAGCGCCCACACCGCGCGGCCGCCGACGTGGAGCGCCCACGCGCCGACCGCCAGCATCGCCAGCAGGTGGTCGAGACCGCTGACCGGGTGGAGCAGGCCGTGCAGGAAGCCGGAGGCCTGACCGACGCCGGTGTGGGCATGGGCCAGCACGGGGAACAGGGCAACCGCGGCGAGTGCCGCACGGTGGATGTTGTGGAATCGCTTGTTCATGAACAGTTCTCTCCTCAAAGGGCCTTGACCTTGACGATCTCCTGCTGCTCGGTATCCACCATGTGGATCGCACAGGCGATGCAGGGGTCGAACGAGTGAACGGTGCGCAGCACCTCCAGGGGATTCTCCGGATCGGCGATCGGATTGTCCATCAGCGACAGTTCGTAGGGGCCCATCTCGTCGTTGGCATCCCGCGGGCCGGCGTTCCAGGTACTCGGCACCACCGCCTGGTAGTTCTTGATCTTGGCGTCCTCGATCACCACCCAGTGGGAGAGGGTGCCGCGGGGCGCCTCGTGAAAACCGACGCCACGGATCTCGCCCTTGGGGAAGACCGGCGCGTTGAAGGTGTCCTGGTCGCCGTTGCCGATGTTCTCCACCAGCCGGCTCCACTGGTCGTTGAGGGTGTCGAGCATCACCGCGCAGCGCACGGCGCGGGCGGCGTGGCGACCGATGGTCGAGTGCAGCGCGCTGAGCGGGATGTCGGGATTCTTGGAGACCCCCTTGAGGGTATCCATCGCCTGCCCCAGGTACTTCTTGTAGCGCTCGTTGCCGGAGGCGACACCCACCAGCACGTTGGCCAGCGGTCCGACCTCGGCGCGCTGGCCGTAGAAGGTGGGGGCCTTGACCCAGGAGTACTTGCCGTCGTCCTGGAAGTCGGTGTACTGCGGCTCGGTCTCGCCGACGAAGGGGTGCAGCGGGTCGCTGCCCTCGTACCAGGAGTGCTTGGAACTCTCCGCGACGCCCTGACGGAAGTAGTCGTCGTTGAACGAGGTGATCGCCTTGAAGGTGGAGAGGTCGCCGTTGCGGATGTAGCCGCCGGGCAGGTCGAAGACGGTGCCCTTGCTGTCCTGCGGGCAGTCGGGTACGGAGAGGTAGTTCATCACGCCGCCGCCGTAGCCGGCCCAGTCGAGGTAGAAGGCGCCCACCGCCGGCACGTCCACCAGGTAGACCGACTTGACGAACTGGTCGAGCTTGTCGATGAAACCCTTGATCAGCATCAGCCGCTCGATGTTGAGCACCGAGGGGGCGTCGTGGCTGATCGAGTTGCTCACCCCGCCCACCGCCACGTTCTGGATGTGCGGGCTCTTGCCGCCGAGGATGGCGACGATCTTGTTGGCGTGGTTCTGCACCTCCAGGGCCTGGAGGTAGTGGGCCACCGCCAGCAGGTTGACCTCGGGGGGCAGCTTCATCGCCGGGTGTCCCCAGAAGCCGCTGGCGAAGGGACCGAGCTGGCCGCTGTTGACGAAGGTCTTCAGCCGCTCCTGCACCGCCTTCATCTCGTGGGGGCCGTTGAGCGGCCAGTCCGAGAGGGTCTCGGCCAGCTTCGCCGTAGCCACCGGATCGGCGTCGAGGGCGGAGACCACGTCGACCCAGTCCACCGCCGAGAGGTGGTAGAAGTGGACGATGTGGTCCTGGATCGCGTGGGCGGTCTGGATGATGTTGCGGATCAGCTGGGCGTTGAGCGGCACCTCCATGCCGAGGGCGTTCTCCACCGCGCGCACCGAGGTGATCGCGTGGACGGTGGTGCAGACGCCGCAGAAGCGCTGGGTGTAGGTCCACGCCTCGCGCGGATCCATGCCCACCAGGATCTTCTCGATGCCGCGCCACATCTGGCCGGAGGACCACGCATTGGTCACCTTGCCGTTATCGACCTCCACGTCGATGCGCAGGTGCCCCTCGATTCGGGTGATGGGGTCTACGGTAATACGGGTAGTCACGTTTACTTCTCCTAAATCGAAGCGGTAGTCCGGATCAGTGTTGTTCGGCGCGATGGAGCACCGGCAGGTTCTTGACCGCGACGAGGTAGATCAGCACCTCGAGGGCGATCAGCCCGATGGTCACCATCATCTCGGGGACCGACGGGAAGTAGCGGTAGCCCATGCCGGGATTGAGGGTGAGGAGGAAGGCGTCGAAGCGGTAGAGGGCACCGCCGAGCATCATCGACACCGCCCCGACCAGCAGCGCCCCGCCGTTGGCGCGCTTGGCCGGTGAGAGCAGGACCACCAGGGGCACCACGAACAGCGCCGTTTCCAGCCAGAACAGGAAGGCCGCCAGATCGGCGGAGAAGGTCATGCCGAGCTTGCCCTGGACGATCAGCACCAGAAAGCGGATCGCCAGGAACGCCGCCAACAGACCGACGATCGCCTTGCCGATGCCGGCCAGCAGGGGGGTCTCGGAGGGCTGGCGCAGGCCGATGCGGGTGAACGATCCCTCGAAGATGACGATCGAGAAGCCCATGGTGAGCGCCGTCATCAGCGCCAGCAGCGGCTGCATCTGCATGGTCTGCCAGATCGGGTGGACCTTGTGGCCCATGGCGATCAGCAGCGAGCCGAGGGAGGACTGGTGCATGGTCGGCAGCAGCATGCCCAGGGCGATGAAGAAGAACAGCACCTTGTTGAGCTGCTGCTTCAGCCCCTGCAGGCCGAAACGCTCCAGCACCGCCGGGGCGAACTCCATCACCAGCACCAGGATGTAGGTCATCACGCAGAGACCCACTTCCAGCATCACCGAGTTGAAGTTCCAGTGCCACGGCAGAAGGATGTTGTAGAACTGCCACCAGCGCCCCATGTCGAACAGCGCGCCGAAGCCACCAAGGCCGTAGCCGAGCAGGCTGGCGAGCACCGCCGGACGGACCAGCGGGTGGTACTTCCCCTTGTTGAACACATAGACGGTGAAGGCCAGCGCATAGCCGCCGCAGGCCAGGGCGGTGCCGATGACCACGTCATAGACCACCCAGATGCCCCAGGCGAAGCCACCGTTGAGGTTGCTCACCGCGCCCATGCCGAAGAGGAAGCGTTCGATGATGAAGTAGAGGCCGATCAGGAAGATCGCCGAGAAGACCACGAAGGGGCCGGTCAGCAGCCGCCGATCCAGCACCTGGTGTGCGCCGCTCATGACTCACCTCCTTCATCGTCGCCGCTGTTGCGCCGCACCACGTAGGTGAGGCCGGCCAGCACCACCGCCGGCAGCGCCATGTAGTTGTAGAGGGTGTGCTGCACCCCTTCGGCCACCGAGGGGGCGGAGCGTTCGCCGAGCGGCGGCATCCCCAGCTTGTCGAAGGGCACCGCGGAGAGGTGCATGACGTTGGTGCCGCCCGCCTCCTTCTCGCCCCAGATGTGCTGCTGATAGTCGGGCACCGCCTTCTCGTGGGGCTGCGACGGGTGGCTGAGGTCGCCGCGGGGGTAGCTGTAGACCTCGCCGGGTTTCAGCGCGAGGCGCCGTCTCGCCTCCTCCAGCAGCAGCTTGCGCGGCCCGAACAGCGTCGCCCCGGTGGGACAGGCCTCGGCGCAACCGGTCATCATCCCCTTGTCGATGCGCTCGACCCCGGCCTGGTTGCACAGCTGGCACTTGTGGATCGCGCCGAAGGGGTTGTCGTAGTCGAACTGCGGGACGTTGTAGGGGCAGCCGACCATGCAGTTGCGGCAACCGATGCAGGCATCCGGGTGATGGGTGACGATGCCGGTCCGCGGATTGCGGCGCATCGCGGTAACCGGACAGACCGAGACGCAGCCCGGATCGACGCAGTGCATGCAGCTGCGTTTCTCGAAGCAGTAGCCGTCCTCCACCCGATCCTTCACGTCGGCCTTGCCGTCCTTGTAGACCTTGATCACGTTGAGGGTCTGCGGCGACAGGTCGCGCGCCTCGTCCCACGGACGCTGGGCGCCGACGTTCTCCGCCGGCATGCCGTTGACCTCCTTGCACTTGGCGACGCAGGCCTTGCAGCCGACGCAGAGCGTGGAGTCATAGAGCATGCCGACGGCATTCTCCGCCGGCTCCAGGTTGGGACGCGCCTCGGCGACGCCGGGGCTACAGAGGACGGCCGCGCCACCGGCGGCGGCCTTGAAAAAGTCTCTGCGTTTCATCGCGCCCTCCTATTCGTGGCCGTCGCCGGAACCCGCCTTGTCGCTCTCGCCGAGCTTCTTGGCGGCCACCGCCGCGCCGCCGACCACCGCACCGACGGCCGCGCCGGCCAGCGCCGCGGCGCCGGGGGTCATGCCGCTGTCGATGCCGCGATCCTCGATCCGCGGGAAGGCGGTGGGCGGTTCGTAGGTCTTGACGTCGGCGAGGCTGAACAGCGCCTTGTGGAAGCCGACCCCCTCCTCGGAGCAGCCGAAGCAGGGGTGGCCGACACCGATCGGCCAGACCCCGCCGCCGACGTTGTTGTACTCCAGGCTGGGACAGTTGTTGTAGGTCTCCGGCCCCTTGCAGCCGAGCTTGTAGAGACACCACCCCTGGCGATGCCCCTCGTCACCGAACTGCTCGGCGAAGCGGCCGGCGTCGAAGTGGGGACGGCGATAGCAGTTTTCGTGGATCAGCCGGCCATAGGCCCACTTCGGACGCCCCTGGGCGTCGATCGGCGGCAGCTTGCCGTAGGTGACGAAGTAGAGGACGGTGCCGAGGAAGTTGGCCGGGTTGGGCGGACAGCCGGGGATGGTGATCACGGTCTTGTCCTTGAGCACCTGCGGCGCACCCTTCGCCCCGGTGGGGTTGATGCCCGCGGAGGGCACCCCACCCCAACTGGCGCAGGAACCGATGGCGACGATGGCCGCGGCGTGTTCGGCCGCCTCATTGACGATGTCGAGCATCGTCTCGCCGCCGATCTTGCAGTAGATGCCGCCGTCCTTGGTGGGGATCGAACCCTCGATCACCAGCAGGTACTTGCCCTTGTTCTCCTCCATCGACTTGCGCTTGATCTCCTCCACCTTGTGACCGGCCCCGGTGTCGAGGGTCTGGTGGTAGTCGAGGGAGATCAGGTCGAGGATCAGGTGTTCGAGGGAGGGCTGCTCGGAGCGGAGCAGCGCCTCGCTGGGGCCGGTGCACTCCTGGCCGTGGAGCCAGATCACCGGCGGGCGGCGCTTGGGGTCGGCCACCGCCTCGGCCATGGTCACCGCCTCGCTGACCGGCAGCCCGAGGGAGGCGGCCACGCCGGCACAGAATTTCAGGAAGGTTCGGCGGCTCACCCCCAGCCGCTTCTCCACGCTCGTGAAATCGAAATCGCTCTCCGCCATCGGGACTCCTCCGCTATCGGGTCAGATGCGGTTTATTGAATAAGGAAGAAGCATCTGCCGGAGGCATGGACAGCAAAAGCCGGACCAAAGGCAACGTTTACCAAATTTTCATGCGGTTACCAAAAAGGTGGGTTTTTCCTTACCCGTTGTGGACGCATAAAAAAATACAAATTATCAAAAAAGCGAAAAGAAACCTGCCACTCCGCCATCACCGGATAGTCACACAGGCGAACCCGGATGGCCACGGGGATGGTGCCGCCGGCAACCCCTTGACCAGCCTTGCGCTTGAATTTCGGAGCTGGACGCCGAAACGGCGCCTTAAACCAATGCCCCCCCGTGCCGATATCCACAATGTAAAGCGCAATCGATGGACAAGATGGCGGATCGACACCGCCAACGTCCGCTCCCCCCTCCCTCTCCATCAAGGCCCCATGATCCGTAGACGCCCCATCCTCTGCCCTCCACACGCCGATCAGCCGACGCCCGGCGAGCGGGACCTCCTCGACTCCGCGACGGTCGACCGCCTGATCTGCGCGGGACTGACGGAACACATGGCCGCGCTGGAGGAGGCCGGCCTGGAGCTGAGCTGGCCGGTGGTGCGGTGCATGCGGGACGGGAAGCGTTCGATCATCGAAGTCGATTCCCCCTATTTCTTCCTCAACGACCACCAGCAAGGCGACACCAAGCCGACCTCCGCCGCCGTGGGCGTCCGCCCCACGGTGGCCGGCAGGCGGAGCGACTTCGGCAGCGGCGAGCAGTTCATCGTGGCGATGCGCAACCCGAAGGGCGGCGCGATCGACGTGATCCTCTACTCCGGGGGGGTGTTGATGCTCTATCGCAACTCGCTGTCGCCGAAAGAGACGCCGGAGTGCCTGGCGGCCCTGCCGACCCATCCTGCAGAATTCCCGGCCTTCGTGGAGAGCGCCGTCAAGGCCGCTGCCGACCGGCTGGGCGACTACCTCTCGCGGGTCGAGGAGCCGTCGGTCATCCGGTTGAACCGGGATATCCTCAACCGCCACGACCTGGCGCGCCACCTGTCGGAGGCGATGGTCGAGGCGGACTGCAGCCACTTCGCGCTCGACCCCGAGGTGGAGCACGTCGCCAGCGATCCGGGGATCGCGAAACGGGTCAACGACGAAGGCCGGCTCCAACAGCTCGAATACCTTCTCCTCACCGTCGGCGAGGTGCAGACCCGCGCCATCGTCCAGCGCTGCATCCAGGCGTTCGCGACACGGGCCAAGGGGCGGCGAGGTGACGACGCATCCCGTAACCGGCCCGTCTTCAAGGCTCGAGCGGGTTAACGGAAGGCGATCACGGCGGGTGGTTCGACCCGACGGAATTGAAGTACGATGTCGCGCCGATTTCAGCGCTGATGCGACCGGCGTGCCCACGAGGTTTGCGATGAGCTCCAATCAGACACAACGCGAGTTGACCATCGTCGAGGCGCTGTCGGAAGCGTTGGACCATCATCAGCAGGGGCGCTATCAGGAAGCCGAACAGCTCTACCTGGCGATCCTCGCGCACCAGCCTGACCATGCGGACGCCAACCACAATCTGGGAGCGCTCGCACTGCAAATCGGCAACCCCGCGGCGGGCCTGCCCTATCTGAAGGCCGCCGCCGAGGCGGCCCCCCACCACGTCCGGTTCCGGCTGGATTACGGTGAGGGGTTGCTGGCCGCCGGCCGGCCGGACGAGGCGCTGCAAACCGCGGAACGGGCGTTACCGGAGGGTGGGGACGATGTCGCGGCGACAAGGGCTCTTGCCGAGCGTGCATTGATCGCCGTGTTTCAAACGGCCCCGCCCCCGCAGGCGCTCGATGCCGCCGAGCGTTTCGCCGGCCGTTGGCCGGATGCGCCCATCGGCTGGACCATACGGTTCGCCTGCCGGCAAAGCCGGGGAGAATTCGAGGAGGCCCTCCAGGCCGCCCGACAGGCGGTGAGGCTCGACCCGACGACACCCGACGCCCATTCCAACCTCGGCATCGCGTTGCAGTCGCTCGGTCGCCTGGAGGAGGCGGAGGCCGCCTATCGCCGCGCCCTCGCCATCCGGCCGGACTTCGCGGAGGCCCATGGCAACCTGGGCCGGACGCTCCGCGAGCGGGGCCGGATGGATGAAGCGGAGGCGGCCTATCGGCGGGCGTTGGCCATCCGACCCGACTATGCGGACGCCTGCTACAACCTGGGCAATCTGCTCCGGGAACTCGCCCGTTTCGACGAGGCGGCGGTCGCCTACCGGCAGGCCCTGGCGATCCAGCCGGACGACGCCGAGATCCACTACGACCTGGGCAATACGCTGCGCAAACTGGACCGCCCGGAGGAGGCGGTGGACGCCTACCGGCAGGCGCTGGCGCTCAAGCCCGACGATGCCGATACCTGCGCTCGCCTGGGCCATACGCTGTGGACACTGCGTCGCCTGGAGGAGGCCGAGCACGCCTATCGACAGGCGCTGGCGATCCGGCCCGGCGATGCCGAAACCCTCCACAATCTGGGTATCACGCTCGGCGATCTCGGACGCCCGAATGACGCGAAGGCGGCGTACCGGCAGGCGCTGGCGGTCCGGCCGGACTACGCCGAGGCATACAACAACCTGGGCAGCACACTCCTGGAACTGGAGCGCATGGATGAGGCGGAGGCCACCTGTCGACAGGCGGTGAAGATCAAGCCCGACTTCGCAGAGGCCTACAACAACCTGAGCATCGTACTCTGGAAGACGGGCCGCCTGGAGGAGGCGGAAGAGAGCTACCGTCAGGCGCTGGCGATCAAGCCCGACTATGTCGATGCCTACAGCAATTTGGGCAATACGCTGCGCGAACTGGGTCGCCTGGACGCGGCGGAGAGCGCCTACCGTCAAGCACTGGCGATCCAGCCCGACAACGCCGGAACCCACAGCAATCTGCTGTTCCTGCTCGACGGAAGCAACCGTTCGACCCCCGAGGCCCGCCTTGCCGAGGCGCTCCGCTACGGCACCGCCGTGGCCTCACGCGCGGCCCCCCATACCACCTGGCGCTGCCCACCCGACCCCGAGCGACCGCTGCAAGTGGGCTTGGTCAGCGGCGATCTGCGCAACCATCCGGTCGGTTATTTCGTCGAGACGGTGCTCGCCGAACTGAGTTCGAAACGACTCTCCCTGAACGCCTACCTGACCCAGGCCTGCAACGACATGCTTGCGGCACGGCTGCGCCCCGCCTTCGCCCGCTGGGAGGACGTCCGGCTGCTCTCCGACGAGGCCCTGGCCCGGCGTATCCACGACGACGCCATCGACATCCTGATCGACCTCTCCGGCCACACCGCGGGCAATCGCCTGCCGATGTTCGCCTGGAAACCCGCACCGGTGCAGCTCAGCTGGCTTGGCTACACCGCCACCACCGGGGTGGCCGAAATCGACTACTACCTGACCGATCCGGTGCGGGTGCCGCCCGGCCACGAGCGGTGGTACAGCGAGACGGTGTGGCGGCTGCCCGAGACCCGGGTCTGCTTTACCCCGCCACAGACCCGGCAGCCGGTCGGGCGGCTGCCGGCGTTGGACAGCGGCTTCATCACCTTCGGCTGTTTCCAGAATATCGGCAAGGTGACGGACGAGGTACTGGCGGTGTGGAGCCGGATCCTTCGCCGCGTGCCGAACGCGAGGCTCCGTCTCCAGGCGAAACAGTTGGCCAGCTCAGCGACACGTGAACGACTGACAGAACGACTGGGCCGCCACGGGATCGACCCTGCACGGGTGGCGTTGCAGCCACCGACGGATCGGGAGGCCTATCTGCAGGCGCACGCCGAGGTGGACCTGATCCTCGACACCTTCCCCTATCCCGGCGGGACGACCACCTGCGAAGCGCTGTGGATGGGGGTGCCGACGCTGACCTGGGCGGGGGAGAGCGAGACCTCGCGCAACGGCGCCAGCCAGCTGAGCTGCGCCGGGCTGGCGGAATGGGTAGCGGAGAGTGAAGAGGCCTATGTCGACAAGGCGGTGGCCTTCGCCGAAGACCTGGAGGGATTGGCGGCCTTGCGTGCCGGACTCCGCGCGCAGGTGGCCGCCTCCCCACTGTTCGACGCCCGCCGTTTCGCCGACCATTTCGAGACGGCGCTACGGGAGATGTGGCGCCGCTGGTGCCAGTCGGTCGTCCCACCCGAATAGGGGAAGGCGTCGGGCCTCCGGGCTACGCTTCACCGCCTGCCGTGCGGCGAGGCGATCGAGCGCCTAGCGCCCGGAGCCACCGATTCAATCCATCGTGGCCACGTCGGACTCGAGGTCTTCGAAACGCAGGTTCCAGTGCTCGAGGATATGGTTGAAGAGCACCGCCTCGGTCTCGTGCACCTGATTGTCGGCGACGATGATCTTGAAGAGGATCGAACAGAGCAGGATGCGTTTTTCCGGATCGTCCACCGCGGCAAGGAGGTGGTCGATCCGCTCGCGGTCCACCGTGGTGACCGGCTCCTCCGCGGGGCCTTCACCGGCCAGATCCTCGAGATAGCCTTCGAAGACCTCGGCGAAGGTGGAGGGCGCGATATCCAGCAGCGCATACACGCTGTAGCGGTCGAGGACCTCGATTTCACGGTCATCGATCTCCGCATCGACGATCATCGCCATGGAAACGATGGCGGCCATGGCCTCGGGGCTGTTCTTCGCGTAATCGTGGGACATGTGTTGATCCTTGGATTTGCCTGGAACGGGGTGAGTGGGCACCTGCGCGGTCTGGAACGGCCAAAGGGCATTCACGACTTTTTTTCGCAATCCGCAATGGGAAAGGGGCTACCGAACGGTAACCCCTTGATCTCATGGAGCCGGCGACAGGGATCGAACCCGCGACCTACTGATTACAAATCAGCCGCTCTACCAGCTGAGCTACGCCGGCCAAATTGGCAAGAGGGGAATTGTAGGGGAGGCACCCGCCCCAGGCAACGCGCAACGCACTCAGCCGGCGGGACAGGCGATGGTCTCACGGCGCTGTGCCGGGTACTCCTCGCGCACCGCGCTCCACTGACGTTCGTTGAGCACGCCGCTGACGTCGAGCCAGTAGACGTTGATCGGCTGGTAGCGCGGTTCCATCACCGGCTCGAAGCCGCTCTGGCGCAGCTCCTCCAGCCGCTTCTCGGCGCCATGCCGGTTCTTGTAGACACCGAGCGAGATGGCGTTCTCGTAACGGCTGGCGAGCACGATGAAGAAGTCCTCGATCTTCTTCGCCGCCAGCTCCTGGGTCTTGCGCACCGCCGCCTGCTTGCTCTCCAACGGCGGCAGATAGATCCAGTAGCCCACCTGCTGGCGGTCGCGCACGCTGCGCCGCTCCACCTTCGCCCCCATCTCTTCCAGCCGCACCGTCGCCTTGCTGGCGAGGAACGACTTAGGGAAGGGGCCGAAGCTGTAACAGACGCTGGAGGCGTAGCTCGGGGCGATGCGGACCGGTTGCGGCAGGCCGCTGGGGGTGGCGATCGGCGGAGCGGCGGCACCGGAACCGGCGGAGCGCGCGGCAAGCGGGGTCGGCACCACTTCGGCCAGCGGGGCCGGGGCGACCGAGACCAGCGGCGCGGGGCGACTCTCCGCCATCGGCTGCGCAGGCGCCGGCCGGGCGGCGGACGGCTGGGCAGAGGGCTGGGCGGGCGGGGTCGCCGGCGTGGCGGCGGACGGCGGGGCGATCGAGTGGGGCGGCATGGCCGGCGGCTCCGGGGGGCGCTCGCTGAGCAGGGTCAGCGGCGGGACGCCCGGTTCGGTGGCCGGCAACGGTGCGGTGGCGTGGGTAGGCGGGGCACCAAACAGCAGGCCCCAGGCCAGGTAGCTCGCGTTGATCGCGAGCAGCGCCAGGAATACCCACTTCATCATACGGCGGTTCTCACTCCGTTCGACTCGGCCCCTGAGCAATGACCGAAAGCCCCTGCAACACCAAGTCGGGTTCGTGGAGGTACTCCCCGGCGAGCAGCGGCAGCAGCTGGCGGGCGCCGCCGCCGGTGATCACCCGACCGATCCGGCCGCCCAGCTCGGCGGCCACGTCGGCGGTCACCCGGTCGATGACCGCCACCGCAGTATACAGGGTCCCGCCATTGACCGCGCCCGCGGTGTCGGCGGCGAGCAGCGAGGCCTGCCCCCCTTCACACTCGTCCACCCCGGCGGTGCCCTCGAACAGCGCGCGACGCATCAACTCGATGCCGGGAATGATCAGGCCGCCCAGGTGGTTGCCGTCGCCGTCGATGGCGTCGATGGTGATGGCGGTGCCGCAGTCGACCACGCAGCAGGGGCCCTTGACCCGCTCGTGGGCACCGATCAGTGCCACCCAACGGTCGACGCCGAGCCGCTCGGGCTCGCGGTAGCCGTTGGTGACGCCGCAGGCGGCGGCGGCCGATTCGACGAATTCGGCCTCCAGCCCCCACAGGCTCTTCACCCACCCGCTCAACCCCTCAACGAAGGCGGGGCCGGTGACGTTGGCCACCACCACCCGATCGGGGGGGTCGATCACCGACCAGACGGCGCCCACGGTCTCGGCGAAGCGCCCCTCGCTGCGGGGCACGGTCTGCCCCCGCTGGATCTTGTTGGAGCCGCGGATCAGGCCCCATTTGACGCCGCTGTTGCCGGCGTCCACTACCAGAATCATCGTCCACCCCGCCCGCCCACCGTCACCCGGAGCCGTTTCGCTCCGCCGCGGTGGACGCGTAATCGTTGAAAAAAACGCTGTTCGTCGGTCGGACTCAGGGACACGGGGAGAATCCGTTTATTCTTTCCGCGTCCCTTATGCCCGCCGGATGCTCACCTCACCCGCGTGCAGCGGGCGCAGCGCGCCGTCGATCTCCACCAGCAGGGCGCCATCGCCGTCGATGCCGCGCGCCACCGCCGCCGCCTCACGGCCATCGACCGTGCGCACGATGACCGCGTGATCGGCGAGCAGATCGGCCCCCCGCCACTCGTCGCGGAAGGGCGCCAGCCCCGCCGCCTGAAACTGTTCGCAGGCCCCGAGCAGGGCGCCGATCAGGCGCCCGGCAAGGAGGCTGCGGGATAACTCACCGCCGAGGATCGTCTCCAGGTCGATCCACGGCTGCTCGATCCCCTCCCCGGCCTGCCGCGGCATCCGCAGGTTGAGACCGACCCCGGCCACCACCGCGCACCCCTTCGGCGAGGCACTCGCCTCGACCAGCAATCCCGCCAGCTTGCGCCCCCGCCAGTGGAGGTCGTTGGGCCATTTCAGCCCGACCTCCGACGCCCCGGCCTGACGCACCACCCGCAACACCGCGACGCCGAGGGCGAGGCTCAGCCCACGGGCCACCGCGGCGCAATCGGAGAAGCGCCAGAGCAGCGAGAGATAGAGGTTGCCGCCGGGCGGCGAGACCCAGCAACGGCCGCTTCGGCCACGACCGGCCCGCTGCCGTTCGGCGATGCAGACGCTGCCGCCGGGGGCCCCTTCGCGGGCCGCCGCCAGCAGTCGGGCGTTGGTGGAATCGACCTCGTCGAGGAGTTCCAACCCGGCCAACAGGCGGGGATCGGGGAGTGCCGCCAGCAGCTCGTCGCGCTGCAAAGGCTGCATAGTCTACCAGGGAGGAGGGGATTGAGGAGGGAAAATCGGCGGGCCGCGGGGGGAACCCCCGCCGCCCGAATCGCCGGGAAGGGCCCTTAGAGCTCTTCGGCGTGCTTGGAAAGGTACTCGGCGACACCCTCGGTGCTCGCCTTCATACCGTCGTCACCCTTGTTCCAGCCGGCGGGGCAGACCTCGCCGTGTTCCTCGGTGAACTGCAGGGCGTCGACCATGCGCAGCATCTCGTCGACGTTGCGGCCGAGCGGCAGGTCGTTGACCACCTGGTGACGGACCACGCCGTTCTTGTCGATCAGGAAGGAGCCGCGCAGGGCGACGCCGTCCGGGTGCTCCACGTCATAGGCTTGGCAGATCTCGTGCTTGACGTCGGCGACCATGGGGAACTTGACCGGGCCGATGCCGCCGTCGTTGACCGGGGTGTTGCGCCAAGCGAGGTGGACGAACTTGGAGTCGATGGAGACGCCGACCAACTCGACGCCGCGTTCGGCGAATTTCTCGGCGCGGTGAGAGAAGGCGAGCAGCTCGGAGGGGCAGACAAAGGTGTAATCCAGGGGCCAGAAGAAGACCACCACGTACTTGCCCTTCAGGTCGGAGAGCTTGAAGTCATCCTTGATGGTACCGTCGGCAAGGATCGCGGGGGCACAGAAATCGGGGGCTTCTTTGGTAACCAGAACGCTCATGGGTTCACTCCAGGTTGTGTTGATTGGTTTGATGGAAGATTGAAACTTAGAAACATTCTAAATCACTCGGGTTTTCGAGGGAAGCCTCAAAATGGGCGTCGCGCCGACAGGCTCCTGGATTCCAGGATCAAACGCCCAACCACGCTTGGCGGAGGGCGCGGGTTGCCTCGTCGAGATCCTCGATCAGCTCCAGCCAGGCGGTATCCGCCGGGCTCGGCTCCAGCGACAGGCGGGCGACACGCAGCTCGTCGCGACGGAAGGCGTGGAGCTCCACCTCGCCGCCGAGCGGCATCCGCGCCAACCGTTTCTCCAAATCGCCGCCACAACGCAGACCGTCGAGGGCGATCACCACGTCCCCGGAGGAGAGCCCGGCGCGGTGGGCCGGCGCCCCTTCGAAGACCATGGTCAGCTTGCTGCCGAGGGGGTCGGCCGCGGTACGCGCACCGAGATGGGGAGCCGGGCGCTCCCGCTTGGCCGGCTTGCCCCCCTTGTCCCCCTCCCCTTCGTTGGCGCGCATCCGCAGTGCCACGCCGAACTCGGCGAGCAACTCGGCCAGCGGCAACGCCTCGGTGGAGCGCAACGCGCGATCGAAAAAGGCACCGAGGTCGAGCCCGGAAAGTTCGCCAGCGACCGCCTCGACGCCCCCTTCGGGCACGCCGATCCCCGGCTTGCCGTGGCGCCGCCACAGCTCGACCATCACCGCGCCGAGGGTGGTGTCGCCTTCCAGGCGCAGGGTGAGATCGAGGGCGAGCGCCGCCATCGCCCCCTTGGTGTAGTAGCTGACGATGGCGTTGGGGGCGTTCTCGTCCTGTTTGTAGAACTTGGTCCAGGCGTCGAAGCTCGACGCCTCCAGGGTCTGGCGGAACTGGCCGGGACCGCGGGTGACGCGGGTGATGGTCTGGCCGAGCAGCTCCAGGTACTGCTCGGCGGGGAGCGATCCATAGCGGGTCAGCGACCAGTCGTCGTAGTAGGAGGTGATCCCCTCGAAGGCCCACAGCTGGCGGGTGTGGACCTCGCGGGCGAGGTCGTAGGGGAGAAACGCCGCCGGTTTGATCCGTTTGACGTTCCAGGTGTGGAAGTACTCGTGGGAACAGAGGCCGAGGAAGGTGCGATAGCCCTCGGAGATCCCCTCCTCGCCCGGCTGCGGCAGGTCGTCGCGGGAGCAGACCAGGCTGGTGGAGCTGCGGTGTTCCAGACCACCGTAGCCGTCCCCCACCACCATTACCTGGAACAGGTAGCGCTCCATCGGCGGCAGCTCACCGAACATCGCGATGTGCCCTTCGCAGATCGGCTGGAGGTCGGCGCAGATGCGCTCGATGTCGGCGTAGTGGCGGCCGGTGAAGACCATCTCATGAACCACCCCGCCGGCCTCGAACGAGCCCACATCGAAGGTGCCCATCTCCACCGGATGGTCCACCAGCTCGTCGTAATCGTCCGCGCGGTAGCGACCGAACCCCCACCGCTCGGCCCCATCCTCCGCCAGGGTGGTGGCCACCCGCCAACCGTCGATACCGACGGGCGGCCGGATCTCCACCGCGCAAGGACTCTCGTCCCGCCCGTGGACGCGAAGAAACACACTGGTGCCGTTGAAATAGCCGTGACTCTCGTCCAGATGCGCCGCGCGCACCGACAGATCCCAGGCATACACCGTGTACCGCAGTTCCAACGGCCCAACACACGGTGCCACTCGCCACGTCTGCTTATCGATTTTCTCTTCATCCACTCTTTTTCCGCCGCTTTGGGCGGAAAAAGTAACGAGGTTCCTGGCGAAGTCGCGGATCATGTAGCTGCCCGGGATCCAGGCGGGCAGCGAGACCACCTGCCCGGCGGGATCAGGCTCAGCGATATGGCACTCCACCTCGAACAGGTGGGCGGCGGGATCGATGGGGGTGATGCGGTAGAGGACGGGATCGGTCATGGCATTTCATCAGGCAGGACGCGCAGCCCCGAAAGGGCGGGAGATTCTCCCACCGTCGCGGCGGGCGCGGCCCGCCCTATAACGGAGGCAGCAACGGAAAAAGGCCCCTTCCAGTCGTCCAGAAAGGGGCCCACATGAAGCAAATGATCGCATTTCTCCAGGGCGTGGCAGAAGCAGCGGGCACAACGCACCGCCCCCCCCGACCACCCGGTTGAGAAATGCGATTGAGAAATGCGATTAGCCGAGGAGCTCCTTCAGCGCCTCGAAGGTCTTGGAGATGTCGTCGAAGCGCACCTGGATACCGAGCAGGCGGCTGATCTGGGTGGCGGAGTAGATGCCGCGGATGGTCTCGACCCCGGTATCCTTGTGCTCGTCGATCACCAGGGCGTGCTGGCGGCAATCCTTCTTCAGGGTCATCACCACATCGCCGATGGTCGCCTCGCGCACCTCCTCCATGCGCAGCACCGCGACCTTTCCCTGCGGGGTCATCACATCGCGCACCAGGATCTCGGAGCGGGCCACGCCCATGTCCTGCTGCACCTTCATCGGCTTCTCGCCCTGGATGTCGCGGGCGGTGATCACGCCGAGCACGCCGCGGTCGTCGCTCACCACCAGCAGCAGCCGCACGCCGGTCTGGATCATCTTGTCCAACGCGCGGTCGATGGGGGCGTTGGGCGGGATGGTCTGCGCGCTCATCTTGCGCAGGTCGGTCATCGCGTCGATGGCCGGGGAGTCGAGGGTGACCCGGTCGGGGAACTCCTGCCACGGGCGGCAGAACGAGGCGCCCGGGTGCAGTCCGTGGAGCGGGATGGCTTTGTACTGTTCTTCGGACATGGGTGCTCCTTGTCTTTCGTTGTTCGGGGCAGCCGGCGGGGATCGCCGTGGAATCGTGGAGAGGGGCGAAGCGGCCGCGGGCGTCGCGTACCGGTATAGCCCAGCACGCTCGTGCCTGTAAAGAGTGAGCCCATCGCCCCGCCGGGGCAACGGCGAGACCACAAAATGTTTTTATCCTTGCCGTTGCATACGACTATCCGCTTATATAACGATTCGACGGGTGGGCGGGTGAGTAACGAGGCAAAAGGCAAAAGGTCAAAGGCGAAAGGTTGTCCGTGCTACTCGTTAGGCGCATAGACTCCTTCGTGGAGGAACCCTGCCCGCTGCAACCGCTCCGCCAACCCCACCCGCAAACCGGGATTTTGCGCCGCGGCGGGCACGGCCCGCCCTATAGGCCCCCCGCTACGCTCGGTGGCACCATGCCTTTTGCCTTTTGCCTTTGACCTTTAGCCTTCGCGCCCCATGATCCAAAACCTTTTCCAATCCATCCCCACCGCCCTGCCCGAAGAGTTCATGGAGACCCTGGCCGGCGGCGACGGCTGCCGCGTCGAGCGGATCGTCTCCCGCGGCCACCGTTCGCCGGACGGATTCTGGTACGACCAGGAGGAGAGGGAGTGGGTGACGGTGCTGAAAGGCGCGGCGCGGCTGCGGATCGAACGGGACGGAATCACCGAGACGGTCGAGATGGGTCCGGGCGACTGGATCGACCTCCCCGCCCACACCCGCCACCGGGTGGAGTGGACCGACCCCGACGCCGATACCGTCTGGCTCGCGGTCTTCTACCGCTGAAACACTTTCAACGGCGGATGATCAACGCGGAGAACGCAAAGACGCGGAGGCGCAGAGCATAAGAACGCTCTCTTCTCCGCGACTCTGCGCCTCTGCGTCCTCCGCGTTGGACACGGGCTTCCGGGAAAGACCACCCGCTACCCGACCCCATGCTCACGGGTGGCGGCGAACCGGATCTCCGGCCAGCGCTCCATGGTCATGTTGAGGTTGACCCGGGTCGGCGCGATGTAGACCAGCTCGCCGGCATGATCCAACGCCAGGTGCTCCTGTGCCTTGGTTTTGAAGCGCGCGAGTTCCTTGGGGTCGTCGCAGCTCACCCAACGGGCGGTGGCCACCTGCACCGCCTCGAACAGGCAGTCGACGTTGTACTCCCCCTTCAGCCGGTGGGCCGCCACGTCGAACTGCAGCACGCCCACCGCGCCGATGATCAGGTCGTTGGAGCTGAGCGGACGGAACAACTGGGTAGCCCCCTCCTCGCAAAGCTGTTCCAAGCCCTTGTGCAACGCCTTCATGCGTAGCGGGTCCTTGAGCACCGCGCGGCGGAACAGCTCCGGGGCGAAATTGGGGATGCCGGTGAACTGCAGATCCTCGCCGACGGTGAAGGTGTCACCGATGCGGATGGTGCCGTGGTTGTGCAGGCCGATGATGTCGCCGGCCCACGCCTCCTCGATCAGCTCGCGGGTGTCGGCGCGGAAGGTGAGCGCGTCGGCCACCCGCACCTCGCGCCCGATGCGCACATGGCGCATCTTCATCCCCTGCTGATAGCCGCCGGAGCAGATGCGCAGGAAGGCGATGCGGTCGCGGTGCTGCGGGTCCATGTTCGCCTGGATCTTGAAGACGAAGCCGGAAAACTTCTCCTCGTCGGCGGCCACCGCGCGGCTGGTGGTATCGCGGTGCAGCGGCGGCGGGGCCTGCTCGACGAAGTCGTCGAGCAGCTCCTGCACGCCGAAGTTATTGATCGCCGAGCCGAAATAGACCGGGGTCAGCCGTCCGGCCAGATACTCCTCCAGGTCGAACTGGTGGCTCGCCCCCTGCACCAGCTCGATCTCCTCGCGCAACTCCTGTGCCTTGCCGCCCAACACCTCGTCGAGGCGCGGATTGTCGAGCCCCTCGATCACCTCGCCGTGCTGGATCTTGCCGCCGTGGGTGGCGCTGTAGAGGTGGATGCGATCGTTGTAGATGTGGAACACCCCCTTCAACCCCTTGCCCATGCCGATCGGCCAGGTGACCGGGGCACAGCGGATGTCGAGCACCTCCTCCACCTCATCGAGCAGCTCGATCGGGTCGCGCCCCTCGCGATCGAGCTTGTTGATGAAGGTGAAGACCGGCGTGTCGCGCATCCGGCACACCTCCATCAGCTTGACCGTGCGTTCCTCCACGCCCTTGGCCACGTCGATCACCATCAGCGCCGAGTCCACCGCGGTGAGCGTGCGATAGGTGTCCTCGGAGAAGTCCTCGTGGCCGGGGGTGTCGAGCAGGTTGACCATCTTGCCGTTGTAGGGGAACTGCATCACCGAGGAGGTGATGGAGATGCCGCGCTGCTTCTCCAGCTCCATCCAGTCGGAGGTGGCGTGGCGGGCCGCCTTGCGCCCCTTGACGGTACCGGCGAGCTGGATCGCCCCCCCGAACAGCAGCAACTTCTCGGTCAGCGTGGTCTTGCCGGCGTCGGGGTGGGAGATGATGGCGAAGGTACGGCGCTTGGCCACCTCGCGGGCGGTCTTGGGCATGGGCGTTGGGCATGGGGTGGATTGCGGGGGCGGTATTGTACACCGAGCGCCGGGGCGCGGTGACCGGGAGACCGTTTCCCGCCGACCGATACGCCCCCCTACGACGAGGCCCCCCCACGCTCGGCTTCCAGGCGCGACTCCCGCGCCAACAGAAACAGCGGCAGCCCGAAGGAGACCCCCACCAGGAAGGTACCCAGAACCGGCCCCCACACGCCGCGCATCCCCAGCCGCCGCCCCTCGGCGAAGATGAAACCGAACACCACCGCGGCGGAGACGACCACATCCATCCACGCGAACAGGCTGATCCGCGTCACCAGGGCCTGACGGACAAACTCGACCGGCGCCACCCCGTGCTCCATGAACCACGGTACGAACTGCGAATAGGGCGCCACCAGGCCGACGACGCACAGCACCAGATAGAATCGCTTCATCTCTCTCCTCCAATGAATCCCGGCATCGGTCGCCCGACAGCTGCGACCGATGCCGCCTTCCCGTTCACTCGCCGGCAGCGAACCCGAGCAGGCTCAGCGCCCGCTGCGCGGAGGCGATCGCCCCCTCCTGCCACCCCGACATGTAGGTGGTATGGTCGCCGGCAAAGATATAGGGCCCGTCCGCCCGATTCCATACATCCGACGGCGCGGTTTCCGACCACCCGCCGAGCGAGTACGGGGTGTTGAGCCACGAGCGCGAGACGCCATTGCGCACCTGGCTGCGCAGTTGGGGATGGATCCGCTCCCCCTGGGAGAGGGCCGCCTCCAGACGCTCCGCCTCGCTCATCCCCGCAAAAATCTCCCCCGCCGCACCACCGAACAGGTACGCGCCCACGAGCACCCCGTCCGCCGCACCGAAGCCCGAGGAGGGGTACCACATCTGGGTGATCTCCTGTTCCGTCCAGGTGATCCCCCCGTAGATCCGCTCCTCGCTCTCCCAGAAGCGGCCGGACTGGAACGCCACCTTGCCGGCGGCGGTGTACTCCGCCTCACCGATGGCGGCGGTGTACTCCGCGGAGAAGTCGTTGGTAACTGAGCGCAGCACCGGCAACGGAATGGTGACGATAGCGTGGTTGGCGGTCACCGTCGCGCGCTCCCCGCGGTAGTCGAAGGTGACGCGGACACCGCTCTCGGTCCTGCCGATCTCCTCCACCACGTGGCGGTAGTGGATCGCCCGTCCCAGGCGGCGGGCGAAGGCGGCGGGGATCGCATCCATTCCCCCCCGGGGGTGGACCATGGTGGTCTGCTGATCGTAGTACTCACCGATCTGGAAGAAATACTGGAACATCGGGTCGGTGGCCAGATACTGCGCGAAGGGCAGCGCCTCGGCCGGCGTCTTCGGCGAGAGCAGGCCGCTCCCCGCCTCGATACCACCACGGGTCGAACCGGCGAACTCGAAGGCGTCGTTCAGGTCGCCATACTGGTAGAGCATCGAGAGCAGCGCCGCCCGCTGCTCCTCGGTGAAGCCGCCGCCGACCGCCCCGCCCAGGGTGGCCTGCGCCAACAGCTGCGCCACGTTCCCGCGGATCGAGGCGTGGACCGCGCGGTTGCGCACCGGCGCGTCACCGAAGGCCGACGGCGCGTGGACGTAGGCCCCGCGGTTCTCGTTGATCAATACCTCCAGCGGCAGGCCGAACTCGTGGCAGTAACTCAGCACGCCGACATGGTGCTGCGGAATCCGCGCCGCGCCGGTATTGAAGAAAAAGCTCTCGTCATTGTCGAACAGGCAGTAGTTGCTACCGCCCAGCTCCTCCACCAAATCACCGCCGCGGACCGTCTCGACGCGCCCCCCGGGCCGCGCCCGCGCCTCCAGGACCATGCAGTCGATACCGCGTTGTTGCAGCTCGTAGGCGGCCACCAGCCCCGCGATCCCCGCGCCGAGGATCACCACATCCACGTCCGCATCGCCGGCGCTGCGCCCGCTGTCCATGTTCCACTGGCGGCGGAAACCGCTGGCCTCCTGCGCCGCGACCACCTCCGGCACCATGCCCCCCAGGGCGGCGCCCGCCGCCACCGCGCCTCCCAGGTCCCGCGCCGCGCGCAGGAAACTCCGGCGGGAGATCCCGCCCTCATCAGTCGTCATCGTTTGCTCTCCCTGTTTAGACCACGAAAAATCCATCGGAGACCATCTCCGAGATACTCGCGTCGAACGCATCGACCACCGTCTGCAGCTGCGCCCAGCTGTGCGCCCCGCTCAGCAGGAAGCTGTGCAGCTCCGGCATGTAGACGCCGTGCTTGCGCATGTAGTAGGCCAACGCGATGGTCGCCTTGAAGTTGCTCCCCGCCTGCTTATCCCGGAACAGCGAAGAGGCGCGGTGACTGAACACCAGCGAGAAGATCGAGGCGTTGCCCGCGATACGTACCGAGACGCCGTGACCGGCGGCGACCTCGCCGAGCCGGGTCGCCAGCCAGCGCGACTTCTCGGCCAGCTGCGGGTAGAGATCAAGGTGCTCCTTTCAGATAGGCGAGAACCGCCGAACCGGCCGCGCAGGAGATGGAGTTGCCGCTCATGGTCCCGCCGACGAACGCCTTGTTCTCGTAGTCGAAGAACGGATCGTCGGAACTGCGCGCGACGTCGACGATCTCGCGCCGCCCGGCAACCGCGCCGCACGGCAGGCCGCCGCCGATGATCTTGCCCAGGCAGGTCAGATCGGGGACCACCCCCGCCAGCGTCTGCGCCCCGCCGTAGGCGACGCGGAAGCCGCTCACCACCTCGTCGAAGACCAGCGGAACCCCCAACGCATCGCACTGTTCGCGCAGCGCGCGCAGGAACGTCACGTCCATCTTCGCCACCGAGGCGGGCATCGGCTCGACCACCACGCAGGCCAGCTCGTCGGCATGCTCGCGCAGCCGCTCCAGCCCCTCGCGATGGCCGTACTGCAGGACCAGCGTGCGCTCGACCGACTGCGGGTCGCTGCCGAGGGTCCCCGCCACCGGCCGCGGCGAGAACTTCTCGCCGGAGAAGATGTCGATCGCCGGATCGATCTGCCGGGCGAACCCCTCGCAGGAGAGGAAGACCAGCTCCACTTTGGTGAAGTTGTGCGAATAGCGGGCGCCGAAGCGGGTCAGCACCGCGTTGATGTCGCGGAAGTAGGCGATCGTCGACCACTGGTTGGTGCTCTCGTCGAAGTGGTGGCGCAGCACCTTGCCGATCGCCCGGGCATACTCCCCGTAGTGGCGGTCGATCTCCTCGCGCGCCTCCACGAAGTGGTCGGTGAAGCGGTCGATCGCCAGTTTCCATTCGCGGCGGGTGCAGGCGTAGTAGAACGAAGAAAGCCCCCACTTCTCCTCCTCGCTCAGGCGCACGGTGATGCCGAAATCGACCAGCATCAGCTCGCCCTCGTCGGAGAAGAAGAGGTTTCCGGGGTGGGGATCGCCATGACAGACGCCGTGCATGTAAAGCATGGTGTAGATGGCGTCCTGCAGGCGCTGGGCCAGCTTCGCCCGATCGAACCGCACCCCCGCCAGCCGCACCCCGGGGATGCCCTTCACCCGCTCCATCACCAGCAGGTTCCGATTCGATATCCCGGCATGGACCGCGGGGACGCGGACATAGCCGTGACCGTCGAAATTGAGCGCCACCTCCAGTTGGTTGCGCCCCTCCAGCTCCATGTCCACCTGCGCCGAGAGCAGCGCGCTCAGCTCGTCGAACCGCCGGGCGAGCAGCAGCTGCCGGGCGGCGGGCGAGACCCACTCCACCGCCCTGACGACGAAGCGCAACAGCGACAGGTTGACGGCGATGCTGCGCGCCACCCCATCCTTGACCAGCTTGACCGCCACCTCCTCGCCGCCGGCGAGGGTGGCGAAGTGCACCTGGGCGATCGACGCGCTGGCCACCGGGGTCAGGTCGAAGGTCTCGAACACCTCCTCCAGCGGGCGCCCCAGGTGCCTCGACACCGCCCGCCGGGTCTCCCGCTCGCCCATGTGCGGCACCGCGTCCTGCAACACCTTCAGCTCCTCGATCCACGCCGCCGGCAGCAGGTCGGAGCGGGTGGCGAGGATCTGGCCGACCTTCACGTAGACCGGCCCCATCCGCGTCAGGAAGCGCCGCAGCCACACCGCATGGGCGCGCTCGCGCCCCCCGGCGGGGCGCAGCGCCCCCAAGCTGACGGCGGCCAGGGCGTGATAGGCGAGGAGCGTGGTGAAACGAAAGAGATCGACGGCAATCATGGTTTCCCGGTTCCCTGGCGATTCGGTGCGGCCACCGCGTCGAACCGACGCGACAGTCCCCTTTCAGTAGATGAAGCTGTAGGCGCAGAACGACATGCCGGCGCTGCCCACCCAGCCGACCAAACGGTCGCCGCGGCCGACCCGCCCCGCCTCGATCGACGAGGCGATCGCCGCCGGCACCGAGGCGGAGACGACGTTTCCGGTCCGCCCGTAGATGTGCCACACGCGGTCTCCGATCCCCACCTCCTCGGCCATCTTCGACCACTCCCGCTGGGAGGAGGCGTGGGTGTAGACCGCGGCGATCTCCTCCTTGGGGACGTCCAGACGGCGATAGACCTCGAGGATCTCGGGGTTCCCCTCGGTGTGCAGGTCGAAGCCGAAGGAGGTGAAGCGGCCGACACCGTTGCGGGCGATCCGGTCGGAACCGCCGCCATACCCCTCGTGTCCGTGGATCGGGATGTTGCACAGGTCCGCCAGGTCCGGCCGCGAGCGGTACTCGAAGCGCCACGGATGTGTCTCCTCCGCCTCGACCACGGTGGCCGTCGCCGCCTCGCCGAGGGTGAACGAGGGGAAGGTCCACTCCACCGCGTCCACCGAGGGGAGATTGAACACCGCGGGATAGATCGCGCCGCCGTGGTACATGTTGAACTCGGCGTTCACCACCAGCGCGCGGCGATAGTCGGAGGAGCGGAACAGCGCCTGCACCAGCTGCATCGCGCGCGTCCAACTCATACAGGCGTCAATCACGTCGAAGCAGTGGGCGTGGGCGAGCCCCAGCGCCGCCGCCACGTGATAGGCCCCCCCCCCGGCTCGAGGAAGCCGCGGCCGATACCGACGTAGACCACCACGTCGATCTGGTGCGCACCGACCCCCGCCTCGGCCAGCGCCGACTCGACCGCCGAGACCACGAAGTCGATCGGGCGCTCACCCTCGCCCAACCAGTGGCGGGTATTCGAGCCCGAATAGCGCAGATAGAAACGGATCCGTTTGAGCGCCTCTTCAAGGTCGTCGCCGAGCGACCCGCAACTGTGCTCGGCGACCAGTTCCAACACATCGTCGTTGCTCACCACCCGGGACGGGAAGGCGGCCTTTACCGACTCGATTCTCATTCCATGCACTCCTGACCGCGCCGCGGCTTCAATGGGCCGCGGCCCGGTCGTAGCTGTTGGTGATGTGATCGACCAGCTCACCGATCGATTTGGAGTCCCAGATCCACTCGTCGGGGATCTCGTAGCCGAGCCAGTCGCCGATGTCGGTATGCAGCTCCAGCATGTCCAGGGAACTCACCCCGTAGTGGGCGAGCGAGCGGGCCATCTCCACTTCCCGGGAGTCGATCTGCTTGACCCGGGCAACCGAACCCAGCACCCGCTCGCCGATGGAGACCCGGATCAGCTCGGACATCGACCCCTCCCCCTTGCGGGCCGGCGACGGGGCCGGGGCGGGTGCCGGGGCGCGCCAGGTGGCGATCGCCGGCAGCTCGCCGCGCAGGTAGAGATCGCGGCACGCCGCCCGCTGGATCTTGCCGCTGGAGGTCTTCGGGATGGTTCCGGTCTTGATGACCAGGATCTCCGCCACGTCGATGCCGTGGAGCACGGCGATCTCCTCGCGCACCCGCTCCAGGACCTGCGGATAGCCGACCGAATCGTCGAAATAGCGCTTCCGCTCGACCACCACCACCAACTGCTCGCCAGCGCCGTCGTCGACCGAGAACGCGGCGCTGAAGCCGGGCCGCAGCAGCGGGTGGGACTCCTCCACCGTCGCCTCGATATCCTGGGGATAGACGAAGGCGGCGGGGGACATCAACACACAGTGGAAGCCCTGGAAGACCGGCTGGAGGATGCCGAACACCTGGCCGAAGTCGTGGTAGTGGGGCAGCCACGAGACCATCACGCTGCCCTCCGTGGTGCCCCACGCCTCGACGATCTCACGCGCCTGGGCGAGCACCGGGCGGTGGCTCAACACCACCCCTTTCGGGTCGGAGGTGGAACCCGAGGTGTACTGCAGGTAGGCCACCGTTTCCCCGCCGATGGCGGGCCTCTGCCAATCGTCCGCCGCGCCTCCTGCCAACTCGTCGGTGGCCAGCCACTCCATCGCCGGGATCGCCTCGGCGTGCGACCAGCTGTCCCGGTACTTGTCGATCACCGGCCGGGTGGAGAGCGCCCAGCGCGCGCCGCAATCCCGCGCCACCTTGCCGATCATCGCGATCTTGCGCCGGTTCTGCGGCGAGTATAGGGGCACGGCGATCACCCCCGCATAGAGGCAGGCGAAAAACGCCACGACGTAGTCGACCCCCTGCGGGTAGAGCAGCAGCGCACGCTCCCCCGGAGTGGCCACCCGGACGAGCGCCGCCGCCACCGCCCGCGCGCGCCGGTCCAGCTCGCCGAAGGTGACGCTCTCCAGCTCCTCCTCGCCGTTGTGCAGAAAGGTGAACGCCCGTTGCGCGGGAATCCGTAGCGCGTTGCCGCGCAGCACGTCGACCCAGGTATCCATCTCATTCATGACCCATCCTCCCTATTCACTTGTTCCCTGTTCCCTAAGGAATGATCAACGGCTCACCCAGCATGAAGGCATCCAGCGCGGGGGTGATGCTGAACCGCGACGGCGGGTGGAAGGCCAGCGCGCGGCACGCCGACAACAGGGTGCTCACCTCGTTGGACTCCAGATAGCTCACCCCGCCGAGCAGCTCGGCGGCGTGCTGGGTGATCCGCTCGATCGCCTGCTGGGTGCCGTAGCGCACGTAGAGCGCGCGCGCCACGTCGATCTCCTCGTCATGGCCTCCCATGATGGAGGTGGCGACCCCCTCGATCGCCATCATCGTCGACTCGGTCTGGGTGATCAGCGCCATCCGCTCGGTCTCGTTGCCGCGATTGTGCTGCAGCACCCGCTCGACCAGCGCGCTCGCCGCCCCCAGATAGGCGGAGGAGACGAAACACTCGAACCACAGAAAGGCGGTCGACAGGGCCTCGTTCAACTGGTCCGGGCCACCGAAGTAGGAGATGTATTCGTCACCGACGAAGACCCGCTCGAGCACCACCTCGTTGTTCTCCGCCCCCATCAGGATCTGATCGTTGCCGTATTCCAGGACGGTGATCCCGGGGGTGTCGGCGGGAATGGTGACCAGCGCCAGCTCCTCCCCGCCGCCCTCCTTGGCCGGCAGCAACACGCTGGCGGTGAGAAAATCCATCGACTCCGAGAGGCTGACCGGCTTCTTTCGGCCGCTCAGCAGCCACCCGCCCTCGGCGCGCTCGATCTCCATCGACGGGCGGAGGATGCTCTTGCGCGGCTGCCCGTCGGCAAACCCGGAGGCCAGATAGAGTCCGTTTTCGGCGATGCTCTTGAGCAACTCCGCGGTGGCCTCGCAGGGGGGGACCGCGGCGACGGTACAGCTGTGCATGTTGGTCGCCAGGGCCAACGACGGCGAGCGGCTCGCCATCGCCCGCTGCAACCGCACCATCTGCAACTGGTTGGCCTGTTTTCCTCCGTACTCCGCGGACACCAGCAGAGCGGGGCCGCCGAACTCCCGGAACAGCGCGATCCCCGGATTCCCTTTCGACTCCATCTCCAGCAGGGGGATCTCCCGCAACCGCGCATCGAAGCCCGGCATCAACGCCTCGAGGGTGTCCCGCTCCCGTTTCAGAAAATTCATCTCCACCTTCCTTTTTTCCTTTGCTCAAGCGCCCACCGACGCGACTTCCAGCGTGTAGACAAATGAGATGTCGTTGTGGGTGAGACGGTCGCTCATCGTCCCGTCCCGCGACATCCGGTGACCCATCGCGCTCGGAATGCGATAGCGCGCGCCACAACCAGCCGTTGATCGACGAGGCGTAGATCCGGCGCTGTTCGGCCAGGGTGGTCGCCGCGAAGATCCGCCGGAACGCGCGCCCGTACAGCAGGCGCAGCATCGGGGCGGCGAAGCGCACGTAGAACTGCTCGTGGCGCCCGGCGAACAGCACGCCCGCCTCGATCGCCTTGCGATGCCGCTCGAAGTAGGCCGCTGCCCGCGGCGTCAGCTCCCCCTTCAATTCATCGAAAATGGCCCAGCGCTCCGCGCACGCATCGACCCCGAAAAACGCCAGCCCCTTGTCGTAGTCCAGGGCGCGTATCGCGGCGAGCTTCAGCTCCAGCAGATAGCTCTGTCCCGGCGAGAAATCGACGGAGGTCAACCGCCCGGGGTTCGCCACCAACAGGCTCAACGACCGGCAACCGCTGCCGGTCACGCTCAACACCTCGTCGCCTTCGCCCACCGAGAGGGCCTGGAGTTCGGAGTTGGAGTCCTCGTCGCAGGTGCTGTAAAGGATTCACTTCTCCGGCGCCTGCATCTCCGCCACATCGTCCATGTCCACCTCCATCAGACCGTCTCGATCATGCAGGCGACAAGCGGGTGACCATCGACCACCATCGGCGGGCCCGCACGGTGGGCGCGGAAGCCGGCTCGTCGCAACAGCCGCTCCACCCCGATGGGGGAGACGGTGATCAGACGCTTGGCGCCGCGGGCGGCCGCGCACGCGATCGCCTCGCGCAGCAGGCTGACGGCGATCGGCGAGGAGAACTGGCCGGCGGGAGAGACGGGTGCGTTATACAGGTCGGCCGCGGCGAAACGGGAGAGTTCCCACACCTCCGGGGAACAGGGCGGCGGAGCGCCGTTGAGCAGCACAGGGAAGACCTCCCCGGGCAGATAGGGTCGGGTGGTCGGCAGCAGTCTCGCGCAACCGATCACCCGCTGCTCGTCGTCGCGTGCGACGACGTAGACGGTATCGGGCCGATCGAACTGATCCAGCTCCTCCCCGTTCTCCACATGCAGTTTCCAACCGAGACGTTCGACGAACAACTCGCGGCGATAACGGGAAACTTGAGAATAAACCCCATGTGGCAGGCCCGTCCGGGCCCCGGATACCATGTCCATGGTCAACCCCTGTTTGTTGGAGAAAAACGTGGGGTTATTCCAGTGGAGATAAAGTCTTTATGTAACTGTCAGTCTTGTCAGGTTGCGGGAAAATTCGGCGGTGTGCTAGGAATAACGGGCGCGGATCGCTTCGGCGGTCTCCGCCTGCCACTCGATGGAATCGATGATCGATTCGATCAACGTATCGCTGGCGAGCTGGCCGATATCGCGCTGAAGGGCATCGAGCAGCATCACGTTGCTTCGCGGCGCCCCGACGCGCTCATAACGCGCCCGCTCATCAGCCAGCGACAGCCGCCAGTCCCAACCCAACGAAATGGCCGGTTTGGTGAGACTCACCCATTCGGTATAACCGGAGATCTCACACCGCCGATCCACCCCGAGTGCGAGGTTCGGCCCCTCCTCGTCCAGCCCGGAGAGCGCATGGACCAAAAGTGTACTCCGCACCTCGGTAAGCGATAATCTTATATAGCCGTCTTCCGATACGGTAAGCATGGTGTCATCCCGCCGGTTAACCCTCCGGGGAAGGTACCGAAGAGTCTTCGTCGGGAGTAGTGTAAAATCTATCAGGGTGGACGTGCCATCCACCCCGTGTCGTGTCAAGGAAGAATCCGATGGAAGGCTGGCGAGAAGAGCAGCTCCACGCGCTGCTGACCCTTGCTGACGAACAGGAGCTGTTCGATGTGCTCACCCGGCTGGCCCACGGCCTCGGCTTCGAGTACTGCGCCTACGGACTGCGTACGCCGCTACCTGCATCCCGACCGCGGGTCGTACTGCTCAACAACTACCCCACGGAATGGCAGAGCCGCTACCAGGAGATGGGCTACCTCTCCATCGATCCGACCGTCGTTCACGGAATGCGTTCGTCGCTCCCGCTGCTATGGACCGATGACACCTTCGCCTCGGCCCGCGCGCTGTGGGAGGACGCCCACTCCTTCGGCCTGCGCTACGGCTGGGCGCAGTCGAGCCGCGACGCCTCCGGGGTGGGCGGACTGTTGACCCTGGCACGCTCCGACGGGCCGCTCACGGAACAGGAACTGCGTACCAAGGCCCCGCGGATGATCTGGCTCACGCAGCTCGCCCACATCGGCATGTCGCGCTGCATCACCCCCAAACTGCTGCCCGACGTGAGCCCCCACCTCACCGACCGGGAGCTCACCGTGTTGCGCTGGACCGCTGACGGTAAAACCTCCAGCGACATCGCCGAAATCCTCAACATCAGCGAACGGACCGTCAATTTCCATATCAACAACGCCGTGGAGAAACTGGGCACCGCCAACAAACTCGCCGCGGCGGTCAAGGCCGCGGTGCTGGGGATGTTGTAGGAGAGCGCCTCCAAGCCTCCCGCGGCGACGTGAGCGGGGTCGCCACCACCCGCCTCGCGTCGCGTTCCATCACCTCCCGCGAGGCGCCGACATTAAGGGGCGAGATCGATCTCGTTGATCACCAGCAGATCGGAGCGGGTGATGCCGGGGCCCCCTTGCGCGGGATCTTCTCCCCCTCGACGACGTCGATGACGTAGACGGTGAGATCGGCCAACTCCGGACTGAAGGTGGCCGAGAGGTTGTCGCCGCCGCTCTCGACGAATACCACCTGGAGGGCGGGGAAGCGACTCGATAGGTTCTCCACCGCCGCGAGGTTCATCGAGGCGTCCTCGCGGATCGCGGGGCGATATTGTACACCTGGAGCGTGGGCGAAATGCGACCACGCGGAAGGGGCAACGAGCACCCCATGAAATAACGTTGACGTTAATAAGCGATTCAAGACAAAACCCCACCCTTTACCCCATAATGACTTTCTCTTAACGAAACCGTTGCGCTTCGGCGGAACCGTCTCCGGACCTCGAGTCCACCCCGTCCACGCCCGACGAACCCGCGGCAGCGGCGGCGCCGGAGGCTTCCTCGCACCGGAGACGGATTCTCCACCCGATGCCTGACACCTGACGTCCGAATGGAGCAGAAGCAGACGTGAGAAACAGCGCCTTTTCGACCGCCGTCCTAGCCATCGCGGCGACCCTGCTGATGACCTCCCCCCCCTCCGCCCGGGGAGAGGAGGTGCGTTACCACATGAAGCCCGGCGACACCCTGATCGGCCTCGGCTACCGCCTGCTGCGCGATCCCGGCGATTGGCGCGAGGTCCGCCGCATCAACCGGATCAAGGACCCCTACCGCATCCCGGTGGGCAGCACGCTGCGCATTCCCGAGGAGATGCTGAATACCGAGCGGCGCACCGCCCGGGTGGTAACGAGCACCGGCGAGAGCGAGGTGAACGGCCAGCCGGCCGCCCCCGGCACCCTTCTCGGCGAGGGCGACCGGCTCCACACCGGCGAGGGACACGTGATCCTGCGCCTGCCCGACGGTTCGAAGCTGGTCCTGCCGGCCCGCTCCGAGGCGCGGATGGAGCGTCTGCGCGGCTACCGCGGGATGGAGGGAACCGAGGTCGGGATCGGCCTCGAGCGCGGCCGCGTCGAGTCGCAGGTGCAGCCCCAGAACCGCTCCGGCGCCCGCTACCGGGTCGACACCCCCACCGCGGTGATCGGGGTGCGCGGCACCGGCTTCCGCGTCGCCACCGATGGGCGCGACGGCGCCAGCCGGGCGGAGGTGACCAAGGGGCGGGTCGCGGTGAGCGGAACCGGGCGGCGCGCCGCGGCGACGGCGGTGGACGCCGGCTACGGACTGGTGGTGAGCGCCGCCGGCGAGGTCCCGCCGACCCCCGTCAAGCTGCTCCCCGCCCCCGCCACCGAGGGGCTCCCGACGCTTTTCCAGCAGCCGGTGGTCAGTTTCACGCCGCCGCCGCTGGAGGGGGCCGAGGGGTGGCGGGTCCAGGTCACCGTCGACCGTCCCGACGCGCCGGTGCTGGCGGACCGCCCGTTCACCCGCGAACAGCCGATCCGCATCGCCGGCCTGGAGGACGGCGACTATCTGCTGCTCATCCGCGGCATCGACACCCACGGACTGGAGGGGCACGACGCCACCCACCCGTTCCGCCTCAAGGCACGCCCCGAGCCCCCCTTCCTCTCGGCGCCGGTGGACGGCGCCAAGGTCAACACCGGCGCCTCCCGCCTGCGCTGGACCGGCGCCCCGGAGGCGGCCCGCTACCGGCTGCGCATCGGCACCGACGAATCGCTCGCCACACCGCAGGTGGCAGAGGACGCACTGACCCGCACCGACTACGACGCCGACCTTCCCCCCGGCACCTACTACTGGCGCATGGCCTCGGTCCGCGACGACGGCGACGTCGGACCGTGGTCGCCCACCGCGCGCTTCATCGTGCGCCCGCTCCCCGACGCGCCGCAGGCCGCGGTGCTCGACGAGGATTCGATGCACTTCCGCTGGAACGGCGAGGCGCAGCAACGGTTCGAGTACCAGCTCGCCGACGACCGCCACTTCGCCAACGTGGTGGCCGAAGGCGAGGTGGCGCAGCCGCGCGTCACCCTGCCGCTGCCCGTTGCCGGCGCCTACTGGCTGCGGGTGCGCAGTATCGACCCCGACGGCTTCACCAGTCCCTGGTCCGGGGCCCAGAAGAGCATCGTCCCCTCCGATTTCGAATGGTGGCTGGTGCTGACGCTGCTGTTCGCCCTGTGAGGCCCGCGCGGTGAGGCCCGGAGCGCCCGGCTCGACGCGGACGGTGGTCGAATGGCTGGCGGTGACCGCGCTCTGCGCGGGATTCGCCGCCGCCGCCACCGCCCAGGGCTGGCTGTGGCGGCTCGACCAGGTGTTCTACGACTCCTTCCTGCTGCAGCGCGATCAGCCCGCGCCGCGGGACGTGGTGATCGTCGCCATCGACGACCGCAGCCTGGAGGAGATCGGCCGTTGGCCGTGGAACCGCGCGGTCCACGCGCTGCTCCTCCAGCGCCTGACCGAGGCGGGGAGCGCCGCGGTGGCGCTCGACATCATCCTCAGCGAGCCGTCCGACGGCGACGGGGACGCCGTCCTCGCCGCGGCGATCGCCGCCCACGGCAAGGTGGTGCTGCCGGTGATCCACGCCGCCTACGGCGCCCGCGGCGACGGCGAGGCGCCCCCGCTGCCGCGGTTGGCCGCCGCCGCCGCCGCGGTCGGCCACATCCACATCGAGCTCGACCCCGACGGCATCGCCCGCGGGGTCTACCTGTGGGAGGGATTCCGCACCCCGCGCCGACCGCAACTGGCACTGGCGTTGCTCGGACTGAGCGCCCCGCAGCGCGCCGCCCCCTACCTCGACCTTGTGTTCCCTCCCGACGGGCCGGGCTGGCGCCGCGCCGCGCCGCTGCGCATCCCGTTCGTCGGCCCGCCGGGCACCTTCCGCTACGTATCCTACGTCGACGTGCTGCGTAACGAGGTGCCGCCGGAGCGGCTGCGCGACGCGGTGGTGCTGGTCGGCGCCACCGCCACCGGCATGGGCGACACGGTGCCCACCCCGACCTCGGGGCACGCCCGCCCGATGCCCGGGGTGGAGGTCCACGCGACCATCTTCAATGCGCTGCGCGAAGGCACCGCGATCCATCCCCTGCCCGACCTTCTCGCCGCATCCGCGGCGCTGCTGGCGGTCACCGGGCTGATGCTGGTCATGCTGCGCGCCACCCCCCGCGTCGCCCTCCTCGCCGCCTTCTCCGCCGCCGCCCTCTCCCTGCTCGGCGCGATGCTCCTGCTCCTGGCCGGCCTCTACTGGTTCCCGCCGGTGAGCACCGCCCTCGCCTGCCTGCTCGCCTACCCGCTGTGGAGCTGGCGGCGCCTGGAGAGCGCCGGGCGCCATCTCGACGCCGAGCTGCAACTGCTGCGCAGCGCCGACGCCCCCTTCGGGCTCCCCGCCCCCGAAGAGGAGGAACGAGCCACCCCGGACCGCTTCGGCGCGCGCATCGCCGCGGTGCGCAACGCCGCCAGCAGCCGCCGCGTCCTGCAGCGCTTCATCGCCCAGGTGCTCGACGGCCTGCCGGTGGGCTGCGTGGTGCTCGATCCGGACGGCGTGGTGCGCCTCGCCAACCGCGAGGCCCATCAGCTCCTCGCCACCCGCAACCCGCTACAGGTACGCAAGGCGCTCGCCAGGCTGGAGCCCGACATCGCGCAGGCCCACGCCCTCGGCGACGCCGAGCAGCGCGAGGTCGAGCTGCCCGACGGCCGCACGCTGCTGCTCAGCGGCGCACCGCTACCTGCCGAAGACGGCCGCCGGCTGGGCACCCTGGTGGGACTGATGGAGATCACCGCGGTGCGCGCAGCGCAGCGCAGCCGCGAGGAGACCCTCTACTTCCTCTCTCACGACCTGCGCACCCCGCTGACCGCGATCCTCTCCCTGCTCACCAACCCCGCCCCGCCGCACGACGCCCCGCAGCGGCTGGAGCGGCGCACCCGTTCCGCCCTGCGCCTGCTCGACGACCTCTTCCGCATGGTGCGCGCCGAAAACATCAAGGCGACCGACCTGCAGACCCTGGCGCTCGAAGCGCTGATCCAGGACGCCGTGGAGGAGGTGTGGGACACCGCCCGCGAAAAGGGGATCACCCTCACCACCCCGCCGTTGAGCGGGGAAGAGGAGGCGCCCCCGCTGGTGCGCGGCGAGAGCGACCTGCTGACCCGCGCGCTGGCCAACCTGCTGACCAACGCGGTGAAATACACGCCACCCGACGGGCGGGTCGACATCGCCCTGGAGGCGAGCGCGGAGCACTGGGTGATCCATGTGCGCGACAGCGGCATCGGCATCTCCGACGAGCTGCAGGCGCGCCTGTTTCTCCCCTTCTCGCGCCTGCCCACGGAGGAGAACCGGCGCGTCGGCGGCGTCGGCCTCGGACTGCGCATGGTGCGCGCGGTCGCCGAGCGCCACGGCGGATCGGTGGAAGTCGCATCGACCCCCGGCGCGGGGAGCCGTTTCACCCTCCGCCTCCCGAAGGCGCGCGAGCCGGCGCACGCCAGTGCGCCGGCTACCTGATCATCCAGGATGCAGCGGATCCATCCCATGAACGACGCAGCCCCCCTACGCATCTACTACGTCGAGGACGACGCCGACCAGCGCGAGGGCATCGCCGCCACCCTCGGCGAGCACGGCTTCGACGTACACGCCTTCTCCGGCTCCCACGAGTTCTACCTCGCGCTGATCGAGCAGCCCTGCCACATCGCCATCCTCGACGTGACCCTGCCCGGCGAGGACGGCTTCAGCATCGCCGCCAACCTGCGCCAGCGCAGCGACATGGGCATCGTCATGCTCACCGCCTGCGGCGCCACCGACGACCGCGTCCACGGCCTGACCCAAGGGGCCGACGCCTATCTGGTGAAGCCGGTGGAACCGCGCGAACTGATCGCCACCCTGGAGGCGCTGGCGCGCCGCCTCGGCGCCCCGCCCGGCGCAACCGGCGGTGAGCGGGAGACCGAGTGGCGACTGACCCTCGACGACTGGCAGCTCACCGCCCCCGGCGGCATCCACATCACCCTTTCCGCCCAGGAGCGCAGCCTGCTGCGCGCACTGATGGCCGAACCGGGGCTACCCCTCTCCCGCGACACCCTCATCGAGGCCCTCGGCCACAGCAGCGACTACTACCTTCCCCACCGCCTCGACATGCTCGTCGGCCGCCTGCGCCGCAAAGTGCTCGAAGCGGCCGGCGCACCGCTACCGCTGAAGGCGGTGCGCGGCGTCGGCTTCGCCTTCTCGCCGAAGAGCTGAACTCACTTCTCCCGACCCGTTTTCTTACTATTACGTGAGCATTTCGTGAGTGAAGCGAAATGAAGCGTGAATGAAAGTTGAACGCGCTCTGAATACCTTGTAGGCCGGCCACTACCGCTACCTAGGGAGAGAGACGTGGACAGACTTCAACCCCAACGAATCCTGCTGGTGGACAGCAACGAGCCGCAGCGCCGCCGCCTCGCCACCCCCCTTGCCAACCACGGCTACGTCGTCGAAGAGGTGCATGAGGGCGCCCACCTGATCGCCCTGATGCGCTCCCTGCACCAGTACGACGCCGTGCTGCTCGAACTGGAGCTGTGCGACGAGGACGGACTGGCCCTCCTGCGCAAGCTGCGCGACTGGTCGGACCTGCCGGTGATCATCGTCTCCTCGCTCCACGACGAAGCGCGGCGCGTCGCCGCCTTCGAGCTCGGCGCCGACGACTTCGTACCCCGGCCCTACTTCGAGCGCGAGCTGCTACTGCGCCTGAAGCGCCTGCTGCACAGCCGCCAGGAGCAGCAGCCGAAGGTGATCAAGATCGGCCCGCTGACCCTCGACCACCGCCGCCGCGAAGTGACCGTCACCCCCGCCGGCGCGCTCAACCTGACCGCCTCGGAATTCGACCTGCTCGCGGTGCTGATGCAGGCGCGGGGAGAGATCGTCAGCCGCCTGCGCCTTGCCGAACGGGTGGGCCGCGAATTCGAAGGGAGCAGCCCCGAATCGATCGCCGTGCTGATCTATCGGCTGCGCCGCAAGCTCGCGCAGGTGATCGACGGCGCCGAGAACCAGGTCATCGTCACCGTCCCCCGCTTCGGCTACCGGCTCAGCATCGAGACCCTGCATGAGTGGGAGGAGACCCCGAACCGTCCCGGCTTCGCCGCGTCGCCGCAAGCGTGCGCCGCCGGCCCGTGACACCGATCGCGCGGCCCCATCCCCCCCTGCCCGATCCAAACACCGGCCGCCGATCGACAACGTTGCCAGAGAAGCGAATCACACTTGTCGGAGATATCTTGATGTTTGGCAACAGGAACCGACGCATGCTGCTGGCCGCCGCGATCAGCGGCGCGATCGCCGTGTCCGGCGGCTGCAAGTTCCCCCCTCCTCCCCTGAACAGCGATGAACGCTGCTCCGCGGCGCAGGCCGACGCGGCGGCGGTGCAGGACCCGCTCACCCTCTCCGAGGCGATGGCGCGGGCGCTCAAGTACAACCTCGACAACCGTCTCCGGCGGATGCCACAGGCACCCTCCGAGAGGCACTTCGAGCGGGTGAAGATGGACGTGCTGCCGGTGCTCGCCGCCTCCGCCGCGCTCTACAGCCGCAGCAACACGGACGAACAGGATCGGGGTTGGGGGGCCGCCGACATCCGCCTGACCTGGAACATGCTCGACTTCGGGATCAGCCACCTGCAGGCGGAACAGGCGGCGGAGCGCCAAAAGGCCGCCAAACCGGGGCGGCGGGAGATCACGCTCAAGCTGCTGCGCGAGACCCGCGCGGCCTACTGGCGCGCGGCGGTGATGCAGCGCCTGGAGGGGAAGGTCGAGGCGTTGCTCGAAGACGCCAAGCACACCTTCGCGGACCTGCTGCGGGTCCACGACCGACAGCGCAGCCCGGCGGTCGCCGCGCTGCAGGACCTGCGCGCCCTGCTCGAGGTGGTGCGGCAGCTCGAACAGATGCAGCAGACGGTGAACAACGCCCGGGGGGAGCTGGCTACGCTGATCAACGAGCGTCCCGGGAGGCCCATCGAATTCACCCTGCCCGAGGCGCTTCCCGCCCCGCCGGCGGTACCCGACGCGTTGGAGGAGATGGAGCTGCTCGCGCTGACCGACTCGTCGCAGAACGTCACCGAACGCCGCATCGCGCGCATCGACCAGAAGAAGGCGCGCAAGGCGCTGCTGCGCCTGCTCCCCGGACTGGAGTTTTCCTACGGGGCCAGCTACGACAGCAACCGCGACCGGATCAACGAGGCCTGGGGGCTGGCCGCGATGCGCGTCAGCCGGAACCTCTTCCGCCTGCTCGACAGCGACGAGATCAAAGCGCACGACGAAGCGCGCGAGCAGCTCACCGCCGCTCGCCGCCTCGCCACCGACATGGCGATCATCGCCAAGCTCCACCTCGCCTGGCAGGACTACCGCAACAGCCTCACCCGCCTGCACCGCGCCGCCGAGCGGGAGGCGGTGGACCGCGACGTCACCACACTCAACGCCGAGGCACACACCGCGGCCACCGGCCTGTCGCGCATCCAGAGCGGGGTGCGCGCCCTGCGCTCGTCGATGGGCCGCATGCGCTCCTACGCCGAGACCCAGAACGCCTACGGCAATCTGGTGCTCAGCCTGGGACTCGACCCGGTGCCCGACGACTATCCGCTCGACGCGGTGGACGATCTGGCCTCGCGCCTGGAGCAGGCGTTCGCCGGCTGGGAGCGGTGCGCCCTCCCCGGCGTGGAGAGCGACGCGACACCGATCGGCAGGGCGCCCGCCGTCGCCGCGCAGGTCGAGGAGAAACCGGCCGAAACGCCCGAAGCGGAGGCGCCGGACGCAACGAGCGAATCAGCCGCGCTGACCGAAACGACCGAACCGGAGGCGCCGGCGGGCACCGCAGCGGAACGCGTGGTGCATGCCATCCAGGTCGCCACCTTCATCGAACCGCGCGACGCCGAGATCGAGGTGCGCAGGTGGCGCGCGCGCGGCTACGACGACGCCGCCCGCTACCCGTGGCAGGAGGGGGACGGACCGCTGTGGCAGACGGTACGCATCGGCCGCTACCCGGATAAGCAGACCGCCAACCGCGCCGCCACGGCGTTCCAGGAACGCGAGGGGATCAACGCCATCCCGGTGACGCTCGACACCGCGCGGATCATCGGGGAGGGGGGATGAGGCCGCATAACCTGCATTTCTCACCACCATCCAGAGGGAGCACGCCCCGTCACGGCGGAAGGATGATGCCGCAAACCGATCCGACATCCACACCCCCTCCCGTTTCCACGCTCCGCGTCACGCCGAACGGAGGCACCGGAAGTTCGGCGCGCTACCCCTCGCCGGACGCCCGCCGAATTCGCTCCACGACGAATCCCTCGACCGCCCCGTCGATCCCGGCCGCCCGCCGCGCGAACTCAACGGCAACGCGGGCGACATCGAAAACCCCATCGGCCACCAGGATCGGGGTGGCCGGATGGCGGCCCGGACGGCTGCCGTCGTCGGTACGGGCGTGGTCGTAACCGCGCTCGCGGCGCCAGGTGAGGGTCCGTTCGCGATCCGGCTTGTCGTAGCTCAGCTGAAAACCGACGATGGTCTCCCCCTCGAACCAGACGAAGAGGTCCATCGCCTCGTCCTGGAACCAGCGGCGGCGCGGTTCGCCCGGGATCTGCCGAACCGCCGTGATCTCCCGCAACACGGCTACAACATCCCCTCGCGGACGATGAAATCGATCACCGTCTCGACCCCCTCGCCGCTCTTCAGGTTGGTGAAGACGAAGGGGCGCTCGCCACGCATCCGCCGGGCATCACGCTCCATCACCTCCAGCGAGGCGCCGACGTAGGGGGCGAGGTCGATCTTGTTGATCACCAACAGATCGGAGCGGGTGATGCCGGGACCACCCTTGCGCGGGATCTTCTCCCCCTCGGCGACGTCGATGACGTAGACCGTGAGATCGGCCAACTCCGGGCTGAAGGTGGCCGAGAGGTTGTCGCCGCCGCTCTCGACGAACACCACCTGGAGGGCGGAGAAGCGGCGCGAGAGGTCCTCCACCGCGGCGAGGTTCATGGAGGCGTCCTCGCGGATCGCGGTGTGCGGACAGCCGCCGGTCTCGACGCCGACGATGCGCGCCTCCTCCAGCGCCTCGGCGCGGATCAGGAACTGCGCATCCTCTTGGGTGTAGATGTCGTTGGTCACCACGGCGATGTCGTAGTGGTTACGCAGCCGTTTGCACAGCACCTCCAGCAGCGCGGTCTTGCCGGAGCCCACCGGGCCGCCGACGCCGACCCGCAGGGGTTGTCGCTGATCACTCATCTCAAGAACCTTCTTTCGGGGAAACTCGCCCGCTCACTAAGAACATATGAACCGCAGATTAACGCAGATTGACGCAGATTCTCGCCATCTTGGATCTGCGCCAATCTGCGTTAATCTGCGGTTGGTAATGATTGCCTCTCAGGAACGGAACAGTCGGGTGTATTGGGTCTCGTGGAGGCTGGAGGCGATGGCGGCGGCGGGGGCGGAACCGCCGATCTCGCCGTCTGCGGCCGCCAGCCCCCGCTCCACCGCCGCGGGCAGCCGCTCGGCCAGCCGCGACAACAGCCGCTGGCCGGCGGTCTGGCCCAGCGGGATCAGCTTCACCCCGGCCAGCACCAGGTTCTCCAGCCAGCCCCAGGCGTAACCGAGGGCCGCCTCGCGGGGCGGGATCGACCACGCGACGGCGGCCACCGCGAAACCGGCCAGGGCGCAGCCCTCCAACGGCTCGCGCCAGCTGACCGCGCGCTCGACGCCGAGGTCGCGCAGCAGGGAGACCAGGGCGCGGCCGCGGGCGCGCTCCTCCAGACGCAGCTCGCGGGTCTCGCGGGCGGCCAGCAGCCAGTCGCTCCAGCGGGCGAGTGCTACGCCGTCGCCCACCTCCACCGCGGCCAGCAGGCGGGCAAGCAGCGGCAGATCCACTGCCGTCAGGGTCTCCTCCAGCAGCCCCGCCAGCCAACGCTCCAGGGAGGCCTCATCGCTCACCCAGCCCCGCTCCACTGCCCACTCCAGGCCCTGGGACCAGGTGAAGGCACCGATCGGCAGCGAGGGGCTGACCAGTTGCATCAGGCGCAGCAGCGGGAGTGCGGCAAGAGGGGTTGATGGGTCCATGATTCCGATGGGTCGTGTCGGTGACTGTAGGAGCGGCCCCTAGGAGCCTGTCGGACTATGGGGGATCGAGCCGCGGGAGTGGGAGGGCGGCACCAATTTTTCGAGAATTTGAGGAGAATAGCGAGCTATTTGACGAAAATTTTCGGAAAAGTGGGGCCGTCATCCCGCTTTCGCGGCCGATTCATCCATAGTCCGACAGGCTCCTAGGCCGCGATGACGCCGTATCCACCGCCCACCAAGCCGGTAACCGTGGCACTCCGCACCGATCGCGGCCTAGGGGCCGCTCCTACGGGCATCCCGGCACCCTTCAATGGTGGTGGTGACCGCCGGCCGAGCCGCCATAGGCCCCCGGCTCCGGCTCGAAGGGCGCCTGCTCCACCGCCACCTCGACGCCGAGGCCGCGCAGCAGATCATCCAGCACGTGATCGTGGAGATAGGCGAGCATCCCCTCGCCGATCTGCAACGGCACATGACGGTTGCCGAGGTGGTAGCAGGCGCGGGCAAAGAGATGCGGGTCGTCGCAGCGGGCGATGGAGAGCGTCTCCGCGGCGGCCACCACCCGCACCCTTTCGCCGTTCTCTCCCGCCAACAGCTCTCCTTCTTTCATGGTCGTTCCGCGCGGCAGGAACAACCCCGCCTCGCGCCCGTCGTCCAGGGTCACCCGCAGGCGGCTCTTGATCCGCTGCTCGTAGGGCAGGGTCAGGGTCGTCTGCGCCTCGCCCGCCTCGGCTTTCTCCACCAGTCGAATCATCGATACCTCACCGTCCATCACCGTAGGGCGGATTAGCGATAGCGTAATCCGCCGCCTCGAAGCTGCCTCGGCTGAAGGGCCTCCACCGCCATTGCCGAAAAAGTCCACCCGATCCGGTTCGATCGCGGCAAGCCACAGCGAAGGTGCCCCCGTTCCGGCGGATTACGCTGTCGCTAATCCGCCCTACCTCACCCCCCGCGCCTCAGAAAAGGAAGTAGCGCTGCGCCATCGGCAGCACCGCCGCCGGCTCGCACACCAGCAGCTCACCATCGGCACGCACCTGATAGGTCTGCGGGTCCACCTCGATCTCCGGCTGCCAGCCGTTGTGGACCATGCTCGCCTTGGTCACCGAGCGGGTGTCGCGCACCACCGCGATGCGGCTCTTCAGCCCCAGTTCACCGGCGATCCCCGCCTCCGCCCCCGCCTGGGAGAGAAAGGTGAGCGAGGTGGTGTGCAGCGCCCCGCCCAACGCACCGAACATCGGCCGGTAGTGGACCGGCTGCGGTGTCGGGATCGAGGCATTGGCATCGCCCATCGGCGCGGCGGCGATCATCCCGCCCTTCAGGATCAGGCTCGGCTTGGTGCCGAAAAAGGCGGGCCGCCACAACACCAGATCGGCCAGCTTGCCCACCTCCACCGAACCCACCTCATGGCCGATGCCGTGGGCGATCGCGGGGTTGATGGTGTATTTCGCCACGTAGCGCTTGGCCCGCCCGTTGTCGTTGCGCGCCGGATCGCCCGCCAGCGCGCCGCGCTGCACCTTCATCTTGTGGGCGGTCTGCCAGGTGCGGATGATCACCTCGCCCACCCGGCCCATCGCCTGGGAGTCGGAGGAGATCATCGAGAAGGCGCCCAGATCGTGGAGGATGTCCTCGGCGGCGATGGTCTCGCGGCGGATGCGGCTCTCGGCGAAGGCCACGTCCTCGGCGATGTTGGGGTCGAGGTGGTGGCAGACCATCAGCATGTCGAGATGCTCGTCCACCGTGTTGACGGTATAGGGGCGGGTCGGGTTGGTACTCGACGGCAGCACGTTGGCCAGCGCGCACGCCTTGATGATGTCGGGGGCGTGGCCGCCGCCGGCGCCCTCGGTGTGGTAGGTGTGGATGGTGCGCCCCTTGAAGGCGCCGAGGGTCTGCTCGACGAAGCCCGACTCGTTGAGGGTGTCGGTGTGGATCGCCACCTGCACGTCGAACCGTTCGGCCACCGACAGGCAGTTGTCGATCGCCGCCGGGGTGGTGCCCCAGTCCTCGTGCAGCTTGAGCCCCATGGCCCCGGCGCGCAGCTGCTCCTCCAGCGCCGCCGGCAGGCTGGCGTTGCCCTTGCCGAGGAAGCCGAGGTTCATCGGCAGGCCGTCGGCCGCCTCCAGCATGCGGTGGATGTTCCACGGCCCCGGGGTGCAGGTCGTCGCATTGGTGCCGGTGGCCGGGCCGGTGCCGCCGCCGAGCATGGTGGTGATGCCCGACATCAGCGCCTCCTCCACCTGCTGCGGACAGATGAAGTGGATGTGGGCGTCGATGCCGCCGGCGGTGAGGATCTGCCCCTCGCCGGCGATCGCCTCGGTGCCGGGGCCGACGATGATCTCGACGCCGGGCTGGATGTCCGGGTTGCCCGCCTTGCCGATGCCGGCGATACGGCCGTCCTTGATGCCGACGTCCGCCTTGACGATGCCCCAGTGGTCGAGGATCAGCGCGTTGGTGATCACCACGTCGACCGCCTCGGCGGAGGTGCGCTGGCCCTGTCCCATGCCGTCGCGGATCACCTTACCGCCGCCGAACTTCACCTCGTCGCCGTAGCGGGTGTGGTCGCGCTCCACCTCGATCCACAGCTCGGAGTCGCCGAGGCGCACCCGGTCGCCGGTGGTGGGGCCGTACATCTCGGCGTAGGCCCGCCGGTTGATCGTCGCCATGATTCAGTTCCCCCCGTCCAGCGGGCCGTTGACCGCGCCGTTGAAGCCGTAGACCACCCGGTCGCCGGCAAACGCTACCAGCTCCACCTCACGGGTCTGCCCCGGCTCGAAGCGCACCGCGGTGCCGGCGGGGATGTTGAGGCGGAAGCCGCGGGTCGACTTGCGGTCGAAGCGCAGCGCGGGGTTGGTCTCGTAGAAGTGGTAGTGGGAGCCCACCTGGATCGGCCGGTCGCCGGTGTTGGCCACCTTCAGGGTGAGCACCGCACGACCGAGGTTGAGCTCCAGCTCGCCCTCCTCGGCGGCCAGCTCGCCGGGGACCAAGCCCGTCTCGGCGGCGGACTCGGCGGGGACGATCGGGTCGTGGACGGTGACCAGCTTGGTGCCGTCGGGGAAGGTCGCCTCCACCTGCACCTCGTGGATCATCCCGGCCACGCCGTCCATGACGTCTGCGGTGGTGAGCAGGGTGCGGCCGTGGTCCATCAGCTCGGCGACGCTGCGCCCGTCGCGCGCCCCTTCGAGGATCGCGCAGCTGATGTAGGCCATCGCCTCCGGGTAGTTGAGCTTGAGCCCCCGCCCCTTGCGCCGCTCGGCCACCAGGCCTGCGGTGAAGAGCAGCAGCTTGTCCTTCTCACGCGGTGTCAGTTCCACGATCCCCCCTTTTTCTAAAACCTCAGAAGTATCCTGTGGGAGCGGCCCTTAGGCCGCGATGGCGCGCGACCGGCATCTCCCACACGCTCTGCTCGGGCACGGCGTTCGAATGTCCGCCGACCCGCAAATCAAACCCGACGCAACACTCCGCACCATCGCGGCCTTGGGGCCGCTCCTACAATGCCCGGAGACCGCTCAGGTGGCCCAGATGCGGGGTGGACACGCCTCACGGTCCAGAAGCATCGGACGCACCGCCTGCCACACCGGAATGAAGCAGCGCCGCGCCTCCTCGGCCTGCTCGCCGAGGAAGCGCACCAGCAGCAGGCCGTCCACCAGGGTGGCGCCCACCACCCCGACCACCGATTCGGGCAGGGCGGCGCGGGCCGCCGCCAACATCGCATCGTCGGCGGGAGTAATCACCAGCGTCGCACTGACCGGCCGGCCGTTCAATCCCGCCGGCCGCGCCAGTGCCTCCGCCCCATCCACCCGCAGACGCTCCATCAGCAACGGCCGACCATCCTGCCAGACCTGAAGCCCAAGCCGCGCAGAACCGTGCTCGAACCGCTCCTCGATCGTCGGCCGGCCGAGACAGAGGATCTCCCAACCGATGAAGCGAGCGCCCTCCCCCAGCTCGACACGGCCCTCCACCGAGGCATCGGCACCGGGGAAAAAGATGTTCTCTTGAGGCAGCCACTCCAACGCACCACCGGCCGCCACCCGCAGGCGTTGCGACTGATGGGCGACGGCCCCCGCGCTGCGATAGAACTTGGTCGCGCCGGGCGTGGTGATCAGCGCGTGGGCGCCCGCCGCCACGCCCACCTCGATCTCCAGCCGGTCGCCACCCACCACCCCGCCGGGGGGATGGAGCAGGTAGGTATGGCAGACCGCCCCCTCGGGATGGAACGGTCGCTGCACCACCAGCGGCCCGCGCTGCCTGCGCGAGGCGAGCACCGTCCGCCCGCCGCGCGCGGCGAACCCCAACCGCAGCTCCGCCTTCCACCCCTCGCCACCACTCATCCGGCAGCCCCAAGAAGAAGAGGGTCCGCAAATGAACGCGAATGAACGCAAATAAGAGAAGAAAACATGCTTCCTATTTTGCGTTCATTCGCGTTCATTTGCGGACAAAATCTTCCTCTTCACACCGTCAGATACTTCTTCACCAGCTCGTCGTCCAACGAACCGATCTCCCCGGTCGCCACCGAGCGCCCCCGGTCGAGGATACAGAAGCGATCGGCCACCTTGCGGGCGAAGGGGAGCTTCTGCTCCACCAGCAGCACGGTGAGGCCGATCTCGTGGTTGAGCCGGCGGATGATCTCGCCGATCTCGGCGACGATGTTGGGCTGGATACCCTCGGTGGGCTCGTCGAGGATCAGCATTTTCGGATCGAGCACCAGGGCGCGGCCGATGGCGAGCTGCTGCTGCTGGCCGCCGGAGAGGTCGCCGCCGCGGCGGCCGAGCATCTCCTTCAGCACCGGGAAGAGCTCGAAGATGAACGGCGGCACCTCGCGCACCTTGTCACGCCGTGCCGGCAGGCCCACCCGCAGATTCTCCTCGACGGTGAGCAGCGGGAAGATCTGCCGCCCCTGGGGGACGTAGCCGATGCCGAGGCCGGCGCGCTTTTCTGCGGAGTGGGCGAGCAGGTCGCCGCCGTCGAAACGGATCGCCCCGGAGCGCACCGGCAGCAGGCCCATCACCGCGTTGAGCAGCGTGGTCTTGCCCACGCCGTTGCGGCCCATCAGGCAGGTGCATTGGCCTTCCGGGACATCAAGTTCCAAGTCCCAAAGGGTGTGGCTCTCACCATAAAACTGATTCAGTTGTTCGACCTTCAGCATCTGACTTTTCCACTCCCGGTCGTCTTGCGTAGGGCGGATTAGCGATAGCGTAATCCGCCGCCTCGAAGCTGCCTTCGCCGAAGGGGCGCGGCTCGCTCGCCGGATAGGTCCGTATCGCTCGCGAAGGGCGACACGGGATTACAGCGGCGGTGCCTCCGTTCCGGCGGATTACGCTGGCGCTAATCCGCCCTACCTCTTCGTTCCAGCTTCGCGGTTTGCCTTTCCTCAATCGCCGCCCAGGTAGACTTCAACCACCCGCGGATCGCTCTGCACCTGATCCATGCTCCCCTCGGCCAGCACGCTCCCCTGGTGGAGTACGGTGACCTTGTTGGCGATCGAGCGGACGAACTCCATGTCGTGCTCCACCACCACCACCGAGTGGTCGCCGGCGAGTCCCGTCAGCAGCTCGGCGGTGCGATCCATCTCCTGGTGGGTCATCCCCGCCACCGGCTCGTCCACCAGCAGCAGCCGCGGCCGCTGCATCAGCAGCATGCCGATCTCCAACCACTGCTTCTGGCCATGGGAGAGCGAGCCGGCGCGCATGGAACGCTGGTCGCTGAGGCCGATGGTGTCGAGCACCTGATCGATGGCGTCGCGCTGTTCACCGTTCAACTTGGCGGTGAAGGTGGCCCACACCCCCTTGTCGCCGCGCATCGCCAGCTCCAGGTTTTCGAACACGGTATGGAACTCGAACACCGTCGGCTTCTGGAACTTGCGGCCGATCCCCGCCTCGGCGATCTCCGGCTCGCTCAGCTTGAGCAGGTTGAGGTTCTGGCCGAAGTAGACCGTCCCCGTGTCGGGCCGGGTCTTGCCGGTGATGATGTCCATCATGGTGGTCTTGCCGGCGCCGTTGGGGCCGATGATGCAGCGCAGCTCGCCGTCGTCGATGTAGAGATTCAGATCGTTGATCGCGCGGAAGCCGTCAAAGCTCACCGACACCCCCTCCAGATAGAGGATGGTGCCGTGGCTGATGTCGAGGCGCGGGCTGTAGGCGGGGATCATGGTCTCGAAGACCCGGTCCCGGCGCAGGAACCCGCGGGGTGCGTCGAGGATCGCCATCACTTCTCCTCCTTGCGCAGCAGCCCCACCACACCGCGGGGCAGGAACAGGGTGACCAGCACGAACAGCGCGCCCAGGGCAAACAGCCACGCCTCGGGCATCAACCCGGTCAGCTCGGTCTTGGCGTAGTTGACCATCAGCGCACCGGCCGCCGCGCCAAAGAGCGTCGCCCGCCCGCCCACCGCCACCCAGATGACGATCTCGATGGAGTTGAGCGGCGAGAACTCGTTGGGGTTGATGATCCCCACCTGCGGCACATAGAGGGCGCCGGCGACCCCGGCGAGCACCGCCGAGAAGACGAAGATCCACAGCTTCACCCGCTCCACCCGGTAGCCGATGAAGCGGGTGCGCGACTCGGCGTCGCGGATCGCCACCGCCACCCGGCCGAGGCGCGAGCGCACCACCCGGCGACAGGCGAGGTAGCCCAGCGCCAGGGCCAGCGCGGAGGCGACGAACAGCGCGCAGCGGGTGGCGTCCGACTGCAGGCTGAAGCCGAGCAGGTCCTTGAAGTCGGTCAGCCCGTTGTTGCCGCCGAAGCCCATCTCGTTGCGGTAGAAGGCGAGCATCAGGGCGTAGGTGAGCGCCTGGGTGATGATCGAGAGATAGACCCCGGTGACCCGCGAGCGGAAGGCGAGCCAGCCGAAGACGAAGGCAAGCAGCCCGGGCACCGCCATCACCATCAATGCGGCGAACCAGAACTGATCGAAGCCGTGCCAGAACCAGGGCAGCTCGTGCCAGTTGAGGAAGACCATGAAGTCGGGCAGCTCCGGGTTGCCGTAGACTCCGCGGTCGCCGATCTGGCGCATCAGGTACATGCCCATGGCGTAGCCGCCCAGCGCGAAGAAGGCGCCGTGGCCGAGGCTGAGGATGCCCAGATAGCCCCACACCAGATCCACCGCCACCGCCAGCAGGGCGTAGCAGAGGTACTTGCCGAGCAGCGTCACGGTGAAGGTGGAGAGGTGCAGCGCGCTCCCCTCGGGCACCGCCAGGTTGAGCAGCGGCACCAGCACCGCGACGGCGGCGAGCAGCGCCAGCATCACCGAACCGCCGCGGTCACTCATGATCAGATCACGTAGCGAGGTGTTGAACATGGCTCAGCCCTCCGCCGCCCGACCCTTCTGCGGGAAGAGTCCGCGGGGCCGTTTCTGGATGAAGAGGATGATGAAGACCAGCACCAGGATCTTGGCCAGCACCGCGCCGGCCCACGGCTCCATCACCTTGTTGGCCACCCCCAGCGAAAGCCCCGCCACCAGGGTGCCCCACAGATTGCCGACGCCGCCGAACACCACCACCATGAACGAATCGATGATGTAGGCCTGCCCCAGGTTGGGGCCGACGTTGGTGAGCTGACTGAGCGCCACCCCGGCGACGCCGGCGATGCCGGAGCCGAGGCCGAAGGTCATCGCGTCGACCCAGGAGGCGCGCACCCCCATGGCGCGGGCCATCGCCCGGTTCTGCGACACCGCGCGCACCTGCAGGCCGAGCGGGGTGCGGCGCAGCACGTAGAACAGCGCGGCGAAGACCAGCAGGCAGAAGGCGACGATGTAGAGGCGGTTCAGCGTCAGCGAGAGGACGCTATTGAGCTGGATCGAGCCGGACATCCAGTCGGGGGTCGCCACCGAACGGTTGAGCGGCGAGAAGACGCTGCGCACCAACTGTTGCAGCACCAGACTGATGCCGAAGGTGGCGAGCAGGGTCTCCAGCGGGCGGCCGTAGAGGAAGCGGATCACCCCGCGTTCGATGGCGATGCCGAACAGCCCCGAGACGATGAAGGCGGCGGGCACCGCCACCAGCAGGGAGACGCCGATGTGGTTGGGCATCATCAGCTGCACCACGTAGGTGGTGTAGGCGCCGATCATGATCAGCTCGCCGTGGGCCATGTTGATCACCCCCATCACGCCGAAGGTGATCGCCAGGCCGATCGCCGCCAGCACCAGCACCGAACCGAGACTGAGGCCGAAGAAGAGGGTCTCGACCAGACCGTAGAGGTCGCGCTTGCCGTCGATGTTCTGCACCGCCTTGACGGCGGCGCGCTTCACCGCGGCGGCCGGGTCGTGGTCGGCCAGTTGCACCAGCCGGTTGCGCGCGGCGGGCTCCAACGAGCCGGCGAGGTGTTCGACCGCGGCGAGCCGCACCTTCTCGTCGTCGGCGCCGAGGTCGAGCAGCGCCAGCGCCTCCTCCATCGCACCGCGTACGTCGTCGTCGTGCTCCTTTTCCAGGTAGCCGCGCAGCAGCTCGCCGTCCTCGGCATCGAGCCTGCGCATCATCTGGCGTACCGCATCGAGGCGCACCGCGGCATCCCGGTTGCCCAGGCTGAGGGCGGCGATCGCCCCCTTGAGCGCACCGCGCATGCGGTTGTTGATGGGGATCTTCTTCAGGTCACGTTTGGCAATCTCGGTAATCGGTTCGCCGCTGAGGGCATCCCGCGCCTGATACGCCCCGTCGACCTCGGGAGCGACCACCAACCGGCGGTCGCGCTTGAGGTGATAGAGCTCACCATCGAGCAGCGCCTGAAGCAGGCCGCGGGCGCGCGGATCGTCGCTGGCGGCGATCCTGCCTACCGCCTGCTGCTTCACCGTGAAGCTCTTCTGCTGGAGCAGCGTCAACGCCTCAACCAGCTCCGGCTCGCCGGCGAACGCCGCCGACGGGCCGAGCAGCCACCCCGGCAGGAGCAGCGCCAGCAGCCATAGAATTCTTGGAGTCATGGGATTTCGTTCCGCTGGGTGGGCGCAACCCACTTCGTGCCGCAACCGCGGGTCGCGGCGGGCGGACGATTTTCACCGTCCGCCCGTACTCGGGGAGCGATACTGTGGCTAGTAGGTAGGGCGGATTAGCGCAGCGTAATCCGCCGCATCGAAGCTGCCGTCGGCGAAGGCGCCCGCCGCACTCGCCGAACGGACCCGATCCACTCGGTGAAATCGGAGCCGATCACAGCGGCGGTGCCCCCGTTCCGGCGGATTACGCGGTCGCTAATCCGCCCTACCCAAAACCAACATCACCGGGCCCCTCAAGCCCTCACTTCAAATTGAGGGAAATTCGCCAGAATTTCCCTTAGAAGTTCTGGCCCGAGCACTTGCCGGTCTTGACGTTGTAGTTGCCGCAGGAGAGCGGCGCGCGCCAATCGGAGATCAGGTCCTTGGAGCCGGGCAGGTAGTCGGACCAGGCATCGCCAGGCACCAGACCGGAGGTCTCCCACACCACCTGGAACTGGCCGTCGTCCTGGATCTCGCCGATCAACACCGGCTTGGTGATGTGGTGGTTGGGCATCATCGCCGAGTAGCCGCCGGAGAGGTTGGGCACGGTGACGCCGATCAGCGCGTCCTCCACCGCCGAAGGGTCGGTGGTGCCGGCCTTCTCCACCGCCTTCACCCACATGTTGAAGCCGATGTAGTGGGCCTCCATGGGGTCGTTGGTGACCCGCTTGTCGTTCTTGATGAAGGCGTGCCAGGCATCGATGAATTGCTGGTTGGCCTCGGAGTCGACGCTCATGAAGTAGTTCCAGGCGGCCAGGTGCCCCACCAGCGGCTTGGTGTCGATGCCGGAGAGCTCCTCCTCACCCACCGAGAAGGCGACCACCGGGATGTTCTCGGCGCTGATCCCCTGGTTGCCCAGCTCCTTGTAGAAGGGGACGTTGGCATCACCGTTGATGGTCGAGACCACCGCGGTCTTCTTGCCGGCGGAGCCGAATTTCTTGATCTCGGCGACGATCGACTGCCAGTCGGAGTGACCGAAGGGGGTGTAGTTGATCATGATGTCGGCGTCTTCGACACCCTTCGCCTTGAGGTAGGCCTCGAGGATCTTGTTGGTGGTGCGCGGGTAGACGTAGTCGGTGCCGGCCAGCACCCAGCGCTTCACGCCGAGGTCGTTCATCAGGTAGTCCACCGCCGGGATCGCCTGCTGGTTGGGCGCCGCACCGGTGTAGAAGACGTTCTTCGAGGACTCCTCACCCTCGTACTGCACCGGGTAGAAGAGCAGTCCGTTGAGCTCCTCGAATACCGGCAGCACCGACTTGCGCGACACCGAGGTCCAGCAGCCGAAGACCGCCGAGACCTTCTGCTGCTCGATCAGCTCGCGCGCCTTCTCGGCGAACAGCGGCCAGTTGGAGGCGGGGTCGACCACCACCGGCTCCAACTGCTTGCCGAGCAGCCCGCCCTTCTTGTTCTGCTCGTCGATCAGCATCAGCATGGTGTCCTTCAGCGTGGTCTCGCTGATCGCCATGGTGCCGGAGAGGGAGTGGAGGATGCCGACCTTGATGGTGTCGGCGGCGGTGGCAAAGGTGGATGCGGTGAGCGCCGCGGCGGTGGTTACCCCGAGGAGGGTGGATTTCATGCGCAGAGAGAGTCTCTTCATCGTCTTTCGTCCCCTTTGTTGTTGCGTAACCACTCGCCCCACCAAGAAAATCAAGCGCAGATTTTCGCAGATGAACGCTCGGCCCAGTCGGCGGAAATCTGCGTGGATCTACGGTTCACCCAGCAGGGCGAGTGGTTACGTTGTTGCTTTGGCGTGTCCGGCCAGAGGGGAGCAAGCGCCGTACCAAGCGCCGATTCGAGGGGCTTTTCAACGGCTTGAGCCCCCTCCCCGGAAACCCCATAACGGTGCATGCACCACCGAGGTGCGCAATTTTCGGAGATAGACCGCGACAGCGCACAATTGCGGTGCAGCCATCCGCTTGCGATCCGCCGAAGATGCCCGTCGTAGTACCATTGGTCGGCAGCAAATTAATCGAAGAGTAGGGAGCGGATAGTGATGAGACGATCCATTGCGGCGGCGGCCGTGGCCGGGGGGCTGGCGGTGGTATCCCAGGGGGCGGCGGCCTCCGGCTTCGCCATCATGGAGCAGGGGGTGAGCGGGCTCGGCACTGCCTTCGCCGGCGGCGCCGCCGAGGCGCAGGATGCCGCCACGGTATTCTTCAACCCCGCCGGCATGACCCGCCTGGAGGGGACCCTGGCGGTGGCCGGCAACCACGTCGTGGTCCCCTCGGCGAAATTTCGCGACGGCGGTTCGCGCACCGTGTTGGGCACCTCGCTGGGCAGTCACACCGGCGGCGACGCCGGCAGCGTCGAGGCGGTGCCCAACGCCTACCTGGTCACCGACCTGGGCGGCGGCTACAAGTTCGGCCTGGCGGTGAACGCCCCCTTCGCCCTCTCCACCCACTACGACCGCGACTGGATCGGCCGCTACCACGCAGTGGATTCGGAGGTGCTGGCGATCAACGTCAGCCCCAGCCTCGCCTGGCGGCTCAACCAACGCGTCGCCCTCGGCGTCGGCATCGACATCCAGCACATGGAGGCGACCCTGAGCAATGCGATCGACTACGGCACCCTCGACGCCCTGGCCGCCGGCGGCGCCTTCGGCCTCACCCCGGGGGCGAGCGACGGCTATGCCGAAATGACCGGCAACGACCTCGCCTGGGGCTGGAACGTCGGCGCGCTGGTCGATCTCACCAAGCGGACCCGCCTCGGCCTCCACTACCGCTCGTCGATCGACTACCACCTGCGCGGCAACGTCGACTTCAGCACCCCGGCCGCGGCGCTGCCCCTCGCCGCCGCCCTCGGCCAGGTGGACGGCGAGGCGAGCGCCGACCTGACCACCCCGGACGTGCTCTCGCTCAGCCTGTTCCACCAGCTCGACGAGCGCTGGGCGATCATGGCCGACCTCTCCCGCACCGGCTGGGACAACCTGGACGAGCTGCGCATCCGTTTCGACAGCGGCGCCGCCGACTCGGTGACCACCCTCCACTGGAACGACGTCTGGCGCTACTCGGTGGGGGTGAGCTACACCCCGAACCCGCGCTGGATCTGGCGCGCGGGGCTGGCCTACGACGAGACGCCGATCCCCAACGCGGAAAAGCGCACCCCGCGCATCCCCGGCAACGACCGCCGCTGGGTCGCCCTGGGCTTCGGCTACCGGGTGAGCGACCATTTCAGCTTCGACGTGGGCTACGCCCATCTGTGGGTGGACGACCCGCAGATCGACAAGCTCACCGCCCTGCCCACCCTCGACGAGAACACCTTCCGCGGCTCCCTGGTGGGGAGCTACGCGGCCTCGGTGGAGATCCTCAGCGCGCAGCTCAACTGGCGCTTCTGATGCGCCGGAAAGAGGCTGAAGGAGGAACGGAAAGGGGCGGTGGCGGCGGCCCGGCCGGTTGACTTCGCAATCCCAATTCGAGCCTTCATAGATCCTATTTCGTCGCCGTCAAGGGGGATGAAATCCCCCCTTGCGCATCCCTGGTCGATCAACTAAACACAAACCATGGACAACAAGATCATCCAACACGACATCCGCGTTCAGGTCGAGAGCTTCTACATCCCGGAGCAGTCCGACCCGATCATCGGCCGCTACGTCTTCGCCTACAACGTCTCGATCCGCAACGAGGGCTCGACGCCGGCCAAGCTGATCTCCCGCCACTGGATCATCACCGACGCCAACGGCCATATCCAGGAGGTGGAGGGCGACGGGGTGGTCGGCGAACAACCCTACCTGCAACCGGGCGAGAAGTTTCACTACACCAGCGGCGCCATGCTGGAGACCCCGGTGGGGAGCATGCATGGCAGCTACCGGCTGGTGGACGACGACGGCATCCACTTCGAGGCGGAGATCCCCGCCTTCACCCTCAGCCGGCCCCACTCGCTGCACTGAATGGCTCGGTGCTTCCCGTATAGGGCGTGCCGTGCGCGCCGCGCCCGACGAAGCCACCGGCCGGATCGATTATCCTCCGCCCGTACGGAACGCTGCTTTCGTTCGACACGGCGTGCACGGCACGCCCTATAGACGCTCTTCGTGTTAAAACTGGGCGTCCAACCGAACCACCCAAGCGATAAAGACCCATGGCCCTCTACGTCGTCGGCGACCTGCAAGGTTGCCTGGAACCGCTGAAACGCCTGCTCGACACCGTCCGCTTCGACCCCGCCGCCGACACCCTCTGGCTCACCGGAGATCTGATCAACCGCGGCCCCCACTCCCTGGAGGCGCTGCGCTTCGTCAAGGGGATGGGCCGCAACGCGCTGACCGTCCTCGGCAACCACGACCTGCACCTGCTGGCGGTGGCCTACGGTCCCCACAAGCTGAAGAAGAAGGACACCCTCGACGCCATCCTCGAGGCCCACGACCGCGAGACCCTGCTGCGCTGGCTGCTCCACCGCCCGCTGCTCCACTTCGACGAACCGCGCAACCTCACCCTGGTCCACGCCGGCGTCCACCCGCTGTGGACTCTGGAACAGGCGCGGGTCTACGCCGCCGAGCTGGAGACGGTGCTGCGCGGCGACGACGCCTTCGAGTACTTCGAAGAGATGTACGGCGACACCCCCGGCCACTGGGCCGACAGCCACGGCGGCATCGATCGGCTGCGGGCGATCACCAACGCCTTCACCCGGATGCGCATGTGCGACCTCCAGGGCCACCTGGACATGAAGTACAAGGGCGCCCCGGGGGGCCAGCCCGCGGGCTGGTTCCCGTGGTTCGACCACCCCGGCCGCCGCGCCACCGACACCCACATCCTGTTCGGCCACTGGGCCGCCCTGGGCGTCCACGAAGGCGCCGGCGTCACCGCGCTCGACAGCGGCTGCGTGTGGGGCGCCCGCCTCACCGCCCTGCGCCTTACCGACGACGGCCAGCGCGACCTCGTCAGCGTCTCCTGTTCTTCCTGACAGCGGCACAAGTAACGCGGAGAACGCAGAGGCGCAGAGACGCGGAGAAGAACAAGGGCTCTTCTCTCTGCGCCTCCGCGCCTCTGCGTTCTCCGCGTTGAACGTCCCAAGCCCGGGAGACCTCCCGGCAACCCTACTGAAATCTCCCGGAAACCGTTCCGTCATCGAACCGCATCGGTGGCGTAACAGGCCGGCCGTAGGCTGGCACGCGATTCGAACCATTCCTATTGGAGGAGTTCCGCGTGCTCAGCGTAGAACGGGCGTTGACCGCCAAATTCCCCGCCCTCGACCACGGTCCCCGGCTGCTCACCTCGCCGCTGATCAAGTTCCTGCGGCTGCTCTTCCACGAGCGGGAGATCAACCACTTCCTGGAGGAGCACCAGGGGATGGGCGCCTTCGAGTTCGTCGAGAAGGTGCTGGAGCGGTTCAATTTCGGCTACGCCATCCCCAACCTGGACCTGGAGCGGATCCCGGCCGAGGGGCGGGTGGTGATCGTCGCCAACCACCCCCTCGGCGCGCTCGACGCGCTGGCGCTGATCCAGATGGTGAGCCGGGTGCGGCGCGACGTGAAGGTGCTGGCCAACGACCTGCTGATGCACCTGCCGCCGATGCGCCCGCTGCTGCTGCCGGTGGACAACCTCGCCGGGCGCACCCGCCGCGAGGGGGTGCAGCGGATCCTGGAGTCGCTCGATCGCGAGGAAGCGGTGATCGTCTTCCCCGCCGGCGAGGTCTCGCGCGCCCACCCCACCGGAATCAAGGACGGCAAGTGGAAGCCGGGCTTCCTCAAGTTCGCCCAGAAGCGGCGCGCGCCGATCCTGCCGGTGCACATCGACGCGCGTAATTCGGCCCTCTTCTACGGCCTGTCGATGCTCTACAAGCCGCTTTCCACCGCGCTGCTGGTCCACGAGATGTTCAAGCAGCACTCGAAGATGGTGCGCTTCCGCGTCGGCGAGCCGATCCCCCACCACGCCTTCAGCCTGCCGGGGCTCACCGACCGCGGCCGCATCAAACTGCTGCGCGACCACTTCTACCGCGTTGCCAAGGGCAAGCGCGGGCTGCTCAAGACCGAGACCCCGGTGGCCCACCCGGAGGAGCGGCAGTTGCTCAAACGCGAGCTGAAGCGCGCCGAACTGCTCGGCGAGACCTCCGACCGGAAAAAGATCTACCTCTGCGACGCCGGCGCCGACTCGGCACTGATGCGCGAGATCGGCCGCCTGCGCGAGGTCACCTTCCGCGCCGTCGGCGAGGGGAGCGGGCGCAAGCGCGATCTCGACCGCTACGACCCCCACTACCGCCACCTGGTGCTGTGGGACGACGAGGAGCTGGAGGTGGTCGGCGCCTACCGCCTGGGCGAGTCCAACGCGCTGATCGAGCGCTTCGGCGAGGAGGGCTTCTACACCCGCTCGCTGTTCCGCTTCAGCGACGGCTTCCGCCCCTACCTGCGCGACTCCATCGAGCTGGGGCGCAGCTTCGTCCAGCCCCGCTACTGGGGCTCGCGGGCGCTGGAATATCTGTGGCAGGGGATCGGCGTCTACCTGCGCAGCCGCCCCCACATCCGCTACATGTTCGGCCCGGTGAGCATCTCCAACAGCTACTCCCAACAGGCCCAGGAGCTGCTGGTCCACTTCTACCGCAGCCACTTCGGCGGCGAGGAGGGGGTGGTCACCTCCAACCACCCCTTCCGCCTCGGACGGCGGGAGCTGGAGGAGTGCGGCCAGGTGATCGGCGGCGCGGAGTACGCCGCCGACTTCCGCGCCCTGAAGAAGCACCTGGCGCAGATGGGCGCCACGGTGCCGACCCTCTACAAGCAGTACAGCGAACTGTGCGAGGAGGGGGGCGTGCGCTTCCTCGAATTCGGCATCGATCCCGACTTCGAAAACTGCCTCGACGGTTTCATCCTGGTGGAGGTGGCGAAGATCAAGGAGTCCAAGCGCCGCCGCTACATGTACCCCGACGGCGTGCCCCCGGCCGCTGCGGCGTAGTCCTTACCCGGCTTGGGCACCGATAACGCGGAGGACGCAAAGACGCAGAGAACGGAAAGAGAAGAGATATTTATGCGCTTCGCGCACACACATTGATTCTCTTCTCCGCGTTCTCCGCGTCTTTGCGTTCTCCGCGTTCTCCGCGTCTTTGCGTTCTCCGCGTTTTACATCCCAAGCCGGAAAGAACTAATCGGGATCGATCTCGCAGGTGGGGAAGAAGTCGGGTTCGCGGACCCGTTCCAGGACCAGGAAGCTGTAGGGATAGGGATTGGTGTCGTCGGCCGGATGGTCGCTGCGTGCGGCCTCACGCCAGTCGGCGGGATCGTAGTCGGGGAAGAAGGCGTCGCCGGCGAAATCGGCGTGGATCAGGGTGAGATAGAGGCGGTTGGCGAAGGGCAGCATCTGCTCGTAGAAAGAGGCGCCGCCGACGATCATCACCTCATCGAAGGCGATCACCTGGGCGAACGCCTCGCAGATGGAGTGGGCCTTGATCACCCCCTCCGGCTGATAGGCATCGTTGCGGCTCACCACCACATTGGTCCGCCCCGGCAGCGGCCGGCCGATCGACTCGTAGGTCTTCCTCCCCATCAACACCGGCTTGCCCAGGGTCACCTGCCTGAAGTGGCGAAGGTCGGCGGGCATCCGCCACGGCAGAGCGTTGTCGACACCGATCACCCGGTCGTTGGCCATGGCGGCGATGATGGAGATCTGCATGGGCGGTCGCCTCGCGGGGGAAGGGACGGGGAAACCCGTAGTCTACCAATTCACCGGCGGCGGCGGCAGGGGCAGGAAACCCTCCAGATCCTCCGGGATAGGCCACCACGCTCGGCATCGGGCGGCCCGTGGCCGCCGCGTCAAACGCAGGCGCTCCGCCCAAACCCCGGGAGAAACCGTCGACGGCACCAGCCCCGCCCACCACGGCGCGCACGGCACCGCCCTATCAAGAGGCGCCGGTTCAAGCCACCGCCCGCAACTCCGCCATCTGCACCAACAACGCCCGCGCCCGACGGCGCCAAGTGTGCCCGGCCAGCACCTTGTGCCGTCCCCGCTCGGCCATCGCCCGGCAACGGACAGGGTTCTCCAGCAGCATCGCCAGCTCCTCGGGCGGCCGCGCCAACGCCCCCCCAAGGAGTAGCCGAGCAGCTCCCGCTCCACCACGGCGTAGGCGGCGGGGACGAAGCGGCGCAGCAGCTCCTCCCCCTCGGGGAAGTCGTTGGCGGCGAAGGCCTCCTCCACCGCGGCGAGCAGCGGCGGCTGCGAATTGGCCACGGCGTGGGCGGTCATCAGCTGGAGCAGCTCCGCCAGGTCGGCGGAGAAGTGGCGGCGCCAACCGGCCATCCCCCCCTCCGGATCCTCGTAGCTGCCGGCGAACAGCACGCCACGCCGCTCCCGCTCCGCGGGTCCCTCCGGCGGCGTCGCCCCCTACTCACCGTCCGCCGATCCCCGTTGAATTGAAATTTTTTCGCCGACTATTGGTTCCGGCAGGGGGTGCATTCCATTGAGCCCGCCATGGCCGTGATAAAATGGCCGGCCCCTCCCCTACCCCCCAGACACCGGATCATGACCCACGCCACCCCGTCGCGGATCCGCGAGATCCCCTACAACTACACCTCCTTCACCGACCGCGAGATCGTCATCCGCTTCCTCGGCGAGGCGATGTGGGAGGTGATCGTGCGACTCCGAGAAGAGCGTGTAACAGGCCGCTCGGCGCGAATGCTCTTCGAGGTGCTGGGGGACCTGTGGGTGGTGGTGCGCAACCCCTTCCTGCAGGACGACCTGATCGACAGCGAGGAGCGCCGCGACAAGCTGGTGGCGGCGATGCACCACCGCCTCGACCAGATCGAGGCGCGCGCCGACCACAACGAGCGCGCCATCGGCCTGGCCGAGGCGGCACGCAAGGCGGTCGACGACTTCGCCGCCTGGTTCCCCGCCCAGCGCAGCCTGCGCCAGGCGACCCGCGCCCGCATCAGTCGCATCACCCGCGCCGACAACATCGACTTCAGCGGCATGGCGCGGGTCAGCCACGCCACCGACGCCACCGACTGGCGCGTCGAGTTCCCCTTCGTGGTGATCACCCCCGACAGCGAGGCGGAGGTCGCCCCGGTGGTGCAGGCGTGCATCGAGCTGGGCCTGTCGCTGATCCCCCGCGGCGGCGGCACCGGCTACACCGGCGCGGCGGTGCCGCTGGCCGACAAGGTGGCGGTGATCAACGTGGAGAAGCTCAACGCCATCGGCGCGGTGGAGGCGGTCGCGCTCCCCGGCGTCGACGGCGAGGTGTTCGTGGCCCGCGCCGAGGCCGGCGTGATCACCCGTGACCTGGCCGAGCACGCCGAGGCCGCCGGCCGCGTCTTCGCCGTCGACCCCACCTCCCAGGACGCCTCTACCATCGGCGGCAACATCGCCATGAACGCCGGCGGCAAGAAGGCGGTGATGTGGGGCACCACCCTGGACAACCTCGCCTCCTGGCGCATGGTCACCCCCGACGGCCACTGGCTGGAGATCGAGCGACTCGACCACAACCTGGGCAAGATCCACGAGCAGGAGACGGTCCGCTTCCGCTTGACGACATTGGCCGCCGACGGCGAGACCCCGGTGGGCGAGCCGCGCACCCTCACCATGCCTGGCGCCTCGCTGCGCAAGGGCGGCCTCGGCAAGGACGTCACCGACAAGTTCCTCCACGGCATCCCCGGCGTGCAGAAGGAGGGGTGCGACGGACTGATCACCTCGGCGCGCTTCGTCCTCCACCGCCTGCCCAAGTTCACCCGCACGGTGTGCATGGAGTTCTTCGGCACCAGCCTGCGCCGCGCGGTGCCGGCGATCGTCGAGACCAAGGACTACCTGGACGCCAACGAACACGTCCTGCTCTCCGGCCTGGAACACCTCGACGACCGCTACATCAAGGCGGTCAACTACGCCACCAAGGCGTCCCGCGGCGAGCTGCCGAAGATGGTGCTGCTGGCCGACATCTCCGGCGACGACGAGGCAGCCGTGGCGGAGGCCGCCGACACCGTGGTGCGCATGGCCCAGCAGCGCGACGGCGAGGGCTTCGTCGCCGTCACCCCCGAGGCACGCCGCCGCTTCTGGTCGGATCGCGCGCGCACCGCGGCGATCGCCAAACACACCAACGCCTTCAAGATCAACGAGGACGTGGTGATCCCGCTGGACCGGCTGGCCGACTACAGCGAGGGGATCGAGCGGATCAACATCGAGCAGTCGATCAAGAACAAGCTGGCCACCGTCGACGCCATCGAGGCCTACCTCCCCGACCTGCCCAACGATCTGGCCTACGGCGAGGAGTTCGAGCAGAGCGAGGAGAACCGCGAGATCCTGACGCGCAAGATCGACGCCGCCCGCGACCACCTGGCGCGCATCCGCGACTGCTGGAGCGGCATCCTGGAGCACCTCGACGGCCCCGCCGAGGCCAAGCGCCACCTTCTCGACGCGCAGGCCCAGGAGCGGCTGGAGCCCGGCGAGCCCCTGCTCGCCCTGCTGCTGCGCGGCGCCCTGCGCGTCTCCTACCGCCGCATGGTCGAGCGCCCGCTGAAGGAGATCTTCGCCGGCCGCGAACTGGAGCGGGTACGCGAACGCTTCGACCAGCTCCACGCCACCGCCCGCTCCTCGCGGCTGTTCGTCGCCACCCACATGCACGCGGGCGACGGCAACGTCCACACCAACATCCCGGTCAACTCCAACGACTACGCCATGCTCCACGAGGCCGAGCGGATCGTCGACCGGATCATGGAGCTGGCCACCGGCCTCGGCGGTGTGATCTCCGGCGAACACGGCATCGGCATCACCAAGTTCCAATACCTCCAGCCCCACACCATCGAGGCCTTCGCCGCCTACAAGCAGGAGGTGGACCCCGCCGGCCACTTCAACCCCGGCAAACTGATCGCCGGCCGCGGCGGCCTGGAGCGCGCCTACACCCCGTCGCTACGGCTGCTCGCCCAGGAGGCGCTGATCCTCGAGGAGAGCGAGCTGGGCGATCTGAACGACGCCATCCGCAACTGCCTGCGCTGCGGCAAGTGCAAACGGGTCTGCAACACCCAGGTGCCCGAGGCCAACCTGCTCTACCCGCCGCGCAACAAGATCCTCGCCGCCGGGCTGATCATCGAGGCGTTCCTCTACGAGGACCAGACCCGCCGCGGCCTCTCGCTGCGCCACTTCGAAGAGATGAACGACCTCGCCGACCACTGCACCGTCTGCCACAAGTGCCTCGCCCCCTGCCCGGTGGACATCGACTTCGGCGACGTCACCATCCAACTGCGCGCGATCCTCAAACGCTACGGCAAGAAGCGCACCGCCCCCGGCGCCCGGGCCGCCATGGGCTTCCTCAACCTGACCAGCGCCAAGGCGATCGACTGGAGCCGCCAGGCGCTGAGGATCGGCTACTTCGGCCAGCGCACCGCCCACGCCGTCGCCAAGGGCGCGAACCTGCTCGACGACGCCCGCCGCCCAGCCGCCACCACCGGCCGACCCAAGGTGGTGGAACAGGTGATCCACCTGCTGAAGAAGCCGCTGCCCCACGTCCCGGCCAAGCCGTTGCGCGCCATCTTCGGCCTGGAGGACCCGAAACAGATCCCGATCCTGCGCGACCCGGAGAAGCTCGGCGACGACACCGAGGCGGTCTTCTACTTCCCCGGCTGCGGCTCCGAGCGGCTGTTTAGTCAGGTGGGGATGGCCACGCTGGCCATGCTCTACGAACAGGGCGTACAGACCGTGCTGCCCCCCGGCTACCTCTGCTGCGGCTACCCGCAGACCTCCGCCGGCGACATCGAACAGGGGCGCCACATCACCACCCAGAACCGAGTGCTCTTCCACCGCGTCGCCAACACGCTGAACTACCTCGACATCAAGACCGTGGTGGTCTCCTGCGGCACCTGCATGGACCAACTGCTCGAATACCGCTTCGACCAGATCTTCCCCGGCTGCCGCCTGCTCGACATCCACGAATACCTGATGGAACGCGGCGTGCGCCTGGAGGACAACGGCACCAAATACCTCTACCACGACCCCTGCCACACCCCGATGAAGGCGCACAACCCGCTGAGCGTGGTGCAGACCCTCACCGGCGGCGAAACCCGCCAGACCGAACGCTGCTGCGGCGAGGCCGGCACCTTTGCCGTCTCCCGCCCGGACATCGCCAGTCAGGTGCGCCACCGCAAGTCGCGTGAGATCGCCAACGGTATCCATGCGCTGCACGGCGAGGCCGAGGAGATGCCCGAGGTAAAACTGCTCACCACCTGCCCGGCCTGTTTACAGGGGCTGTCGCGTTATCGGGAGGAGAGCGGGCTTACCCCCGATTACGTGGTGATCGAGTTGGCCAAGCGGTTGATGGGGGAGGAATGGCAGAGTGCCTTCATCGACCGGGTGAAGGCCGGCGGAATCGAACAAATCCTCCTCTGACACTCCTTTTTCCCCCGGATGCCGGAGAAACGGAAAGGCCGGAGAGGGGAAAAAGGAGAATGTAGGATGTGAAGCGGGATACCGGGTAGGGTGTGCCGACGACAGGAGGCGCACCAGCCCAATTACGGTACTGCGTGAAACAGGCGCCGGCACCCTCCCGAACCACGGCGGCCACAGGCCGCCCTATAGGGCGGGCCGCGCCCGCCACAACCTCTCCGCCGGCACCTCCCCCCCACAAGCCCCACCGCCATAACAGGCACACCCTGCCCCTTCGTCCTTTTCCTCCCTACGCACGAAGAGTTCACGAACGCCGAGCAATCACAGACTTGCCCCGGTGCGTTACCGTCACCCCCACCATTTGCCACAGAAAACCATGCGTAAGAGGGCTGCCTCATCCGGTGGAAGGCATTTCAGCATGCCTCACCCGAATGCAAACACATATCGACGATTCAATAAATTCATAAAAAATGATTCATTGGGCTAGACTGGCCCCATGCCCCAATCCGCCAGCCCCCACGACCACTTCTTCAAGGCCGCCTTCACCCGCCCGGATACCACGGTGGAACTGCTCCGCCAGGCGTTGCCGGAAGAGGTGATCGCAACGCTGGACCTCGGTTCAGTGAAGCCGACCAAGGCCAGCTTCATCGATCCCCGTCTTCGCGGCCACTACAGCGACCTGCTCTTCGAAGCGGCCTGCGCCGATGGCGCCCCTACCTTGATCTATCTGCTGGTAGAACACAAAAGCCATCCGGAACACTGGGTAGCCCTGGACCTGCTGCGCTACGCCATCGAAGCGTGGCGCCACTGGCGCAAGGGGCCGGGGAGAGGCGAGAAGCGGCTACCACCCCTGGTTCCGATGGTCCTCTACCACGGCGAGGAGCGATGGAAGGCCCCACAGGAATTCGCCGACCTGGTGGCAGGACCGGAACCGCTGACCCGCTACCGCCCGCGTTTCCGCTTCGAACTGCTCGACCTCTCCACCGTGGCCGACGACCGGCTACCGGCAGGCGCGGTCTCCCGCGCCGCCTTCTTGGCCCTGAAGTACATCCACCGGCCGGAGATGCGCGAACGGGTGCGGGAGATCGTCGCCTGCCTGCGCGCCATGGATGAAGAACCCGGCGGCTTGGAGTACATTCGTACCCTACTGAATTACCTGATCATCGCAGCCCGCGAACTGGAACCGGAACGGCTGCGGGAGACGGTCAACGAGCGTTACCGCGAGGAGCACGGGATTATGGCCACCATTGCCGAGCAGTGGATTCAAGAAGGCATTCAGAAGGGCATTCAGAAGGGCATTCAGCAGGGGATGCAGCAGGGGATGCAGCAGGGGATGCAGCAGGGAATCCTCAAAGGCGAGAGCACCCTAATCGAACGCCTCCTGTCACGACGCTTCGGACCACTCCCCGAATGGGCCTGCGCACACCTCGCCGACGCCACCCCGGAACAGTTGGAACGGTGGGCCGACCGCCTGCTCGACGCCCCCCGCCTGGAAGCGGTGTTCGACGACGAACTCCTTTTTCCCCCGAACGCCTGAGAAACGGAAGCGCCGTGGAGAGGAAAAAGGAGTCATTGAGCGGGATATACCGTTAAGAGCTTGTTGGTCTATCGGGAAGCGGGTCGCGCTGACCTTTCACGCACCACGATGCCGGGCAAACCAATCGGCCATCCCACCCCGCCCAACCATCCGCTTCACCTCCCGCAACCGGCGCTCGTCATCCTCGTCCTCCACCATCGCCTCCAGCATCGCCAGCAGCGAGTCGACCTCCTCCTCCCGCCCCCGGGCATGGTGCAACGCGGCCAGGGCACCGAAGAACGCAAACGCCTCCTGAACATGCATCCGCTCCCGCGGCGCGACCTCCCCGAGCAGCCGCTCCGCCTCCTCGATCCGCCCCTCGTCGATGCGCACCTTGGCGAGGTTGCTGCGGGCGAAGAGGTAGTCGGGATGCCGCTCGACCACCTCGGCGAGCAGCGCCACCGCCTCCTCGTCGCGGTCCAGCTTGAAGTAGGCCGCCGCCAGATTGCCCATCACCACCGGGTTGCCGGGATGGCCGCGCAGGATCTCCCGGAGTATCACCTCCGCCTCCGCCGCCCGCCCCTCACGGAAATCTTCAAGCGCTTCGCCTAAACGCCGATGGCCTCCCTTGGAAAGGCCGCTCGGCACCGCCTCCCGATGAATCAGCCCGCCGAAGAGGCGCACCGAGGTCACCCGCCGGCCATCCCAGAACTCGACCGGCTCCTCCTCCGGGACGAACCCCCGCCGGCGCAGAAAGTTGACAATCTCCAAACGCTCGCGGTTGTTCCCCACCGCCAACCGGGGATACTCCCGCAGCAGCGCCAGCGCCTCGCCATCCCCCTCCTCACCGGCACGCACCTCCAGGCATAGAACGGCCAGCATCCGCACCTGCTCGTCACCCGCCCGATAGATCCGATCCAGATAGCGGTTGGGCGCGGTGATGTGGGAGACAGTCCCACCATCCCGCCTCGCCGCCTCCAGCCAACCGAGCGGGAGCAGCGGCGCGAGCGAAAACAGTTCGGGCTCAACGGCGCCACCCCCACCCCTTTCGAAGTGGCGGAGATTCGCGGTCGCCACCTCGAACTGCGGCGCCAGCTCCAGCGCCGCCTCCCACCCCCGCAACGCCAGCGCGATCCGCCCCAGACGCGCCGCCGCGCCCGCACCGTAGTGATGAAACAACCCGGCGAACGGCGATTGATCGGGCGTGGAGGCGAACCACTCCGCCCGAGTCACCGCCTCGAAGCGGCCCCACGCCGCCTCGTTCCACCCAAGCAGGAGCAGGCTCTCCAACTGCGGCAGAGCATCGTCCAGCCGGCTCGGCAGCGCCTCGGCCAGCGTGACGGCGAGCGCCTCCGCCCCGGCCTCGTCCCCACCCAGCAAGCGCAAACGCAGCGACCAAGCCAGCGCGAAGAGGTTCTCCGGGGAACGCGCCCAGGCCTCGAGGAACGCCTCCCGCGCCTCGTCGACCCGCCCCAGGTGAAACAGTGCCAGGGCGTGGTTGTTGCGCGCATGGGAGAGCTCCACCCCCGCCAGCCACTCGGCCGCGCCGGCGAAATCCTGCCCCTCCAGATGGAGCTTGCCGATGTCGAAACGCAGCAACACCTCCTCATCGACCCGCGAGCCGTCCGGCTGCGTGCATATCGCCCGCACCGTCTCCTCCGGCATCGGGAAGCCCGGCGTATCGCCGCCCAGCTCCCGCACCCGCCCGGCGGTGCGGGAAGCGAGCAGCAGATGCCCCTGCGCAGAGGCGAAATCGAGCAACGCCTGCTGGGCGGGAAGACTGTTGGGCCGCTCCCACGCCCAGGTGAAGGCCGCCAGCGCCGCCGCCGCCTCCTGCTCATCCAACGCCAACGCATCCACCAGCAGCCCACGCAGGCTGCCGTGCCCGGGGAACCGACGGATCAATCCCCGCAGCCGCTCCTCCGCCTCCCGGTACGCCCCCGCATCCAACAGCCGCTCCACCGCCTTGAGCTGCTCGGGACGCGGAGCCGCCTTGGCCGACACCTTGCCGCCACTTCGTTTTCTTGCCATGGGAATCGATCCAAATCGTTGATCACGAAAAGGCGCAAGGATACGCCCCCACACCCGCCGAAGCACCCCGAACCCCGGGTAGGGTGTGCCGACGCCGGGAGGCGCACCGGCCCAATCCCCGCGCCCGGCGGTCGCAGGCCGCCCTATAGGGCGGGCCGCGCCCGCCGCAACCTCTCCGCCGGCACCGACCGTCCACCCGCGGGTCACGACGCCACGCACCGCACCCCATCGGCGCAAGGAGGCTCTGCGTCCTGAAACGCCCGACAAAGCCCACCCCAGTCCCCCCAACGCCCCGGACACGCAAGCCCCCGGAAAATCGCCGCCCTCCCCGAAACCATCACTCTCACTGACGACCGACCCATTCACCACCCCGCCCACGAATCGATCATACTATTCTTACACACTGTTTTATATCGATTTTCAACCCGAAACCCCTTGCGCCACCCCGTCATAAACACTAACCTATAGGCATGATCATAACCACACCAAGGAGGCGCCCGACCCAGCAATTCATCACAAGGAAAAACGACAAAACCGGCCGCGAACGCGGCCATCGACGAAGGGTATGACCGCCCGGTGCGCAAACACCGGACGGGGCCCACGGGATCAACTCTTTCCACGGAACCGAATCCCATGAACCAAGAAAAGTCTACCACAGCGGCCGAAGCCGCCCCGCCCGTAGAGCTGGACCCCTGGACCCAGCTCAAGCCCGGCCTGTCGCGCCTCGATCTGAGCGCCTTCCTGGAGAACCGGATCCGCCGCTCCCGCGGCCTCAGCTACGTCCTGGCCCAGGGCGCCATCGGCCGCCACGGCGCCAGCCTGGAAGCCGACGAAGTCCATGAGTTTGCCTGGGCGCTGTGGACCCTCTCCGAGGAGATCCTCAACGTCCTCAAGCGACTGGACGAGCAGTTGTAGAGGGCCCAGGCCCTCGACCCGTGGGCGGGACCGCCACTTGACGGCTCCCGCCCGAATGCCCCCTCCCCATTGAACCGCCCGACGCCAACGCATCCTACCCATCCCATCCGTTGACCCCGAGAACCGAACCAACACCAAGCCGGGGCTGATACGGTAACGGCTCCGACGTGCCACCAAACCATTGCCGCTTGGTCCACCGCCGTCTGGAGTTCGACCTCGCCAAGCTGATCTTCCTCGGCGGCGGCGGAACCTTCGCCTTCGCCCTGGCGCTGGACCTCGACCCCGTCCACGGCATCTACATCGCCTCCATCACCGGCTTCGTCGGCATCATGCTACTGCTCAGCGCCCCCTCGCCGAGAACGCCGTCGATCAGGTTCAACCGTTCCGGGTGAAGCACCGGGATCCAATCCGTCTCCATGGAAAGCAGCGCATCATCGGGGGGCGCTGAGAAACTGGCCGAGGATGGACTGGCACCGATGACCTCCAGTTCGTCGGCGACGGCGGCACGGATCAGGAGTTCCAGCTCAGAAAAACCGGAGTCAAGAACCTGACCTTAATGCAAAAGGAAAGACCTCACGCGCGCGCCGCGCACGCGCGCGCGGCCGCCGCGAGCGGCGGCGTAAACGGTCGCGCGGGGCGGCGAGCCGTAGTCGTTGTCAAATTTGACAACGCTCGTTATTGTTGCCACGCTTGCCAACATGGACGCGCGCCTGATCACCCGAAGGAAGGAGATCCTATCCGAGACCGAAAGGGTCGAGATGGTGATCTGGGAAGTCCCCGCGCCCGTCGATCCATCGGAGCACCTGATCAAATACCGATTGGTCTATATCGTCGCCGGCGAAAGGATCGTCGGCTATGACAACGAGCGGGGTAAGGGCGACCACTGTCACCTGGACGGCGAGGAACGTCCCTACGTATTCACCTCCATCGAGGCGCTTGTCGAAGATTTTCTGTCTGAAGTGGCCAAACGGAGAGCCCCATGAAGCGAACCCTGACCATCACCATCGACGACGACTGGCAATCCGACCTCCGCCGTGCCGCCAAGCAAGCCGCCGCGGGGGGCTACCAGGGCGAACGCCTGGGTTTCGCCACCCCCGGTCTATTCTTCGGTAAACTCACCGAGCGGCGCTGGGAGCTGGTGCGGGTGCTGCAACGAGACGGGGTGGTCGGCGTACGCGAACTGGCCCGCCGGGTGGAGCGCGACGTCCGTCGTGTCCATGACGACGTGGGCGTACTCCTCGAACTGGGCCTTATCGAAAAAGACGACCAGGGCAAGCTGCTCTGCCCCTACGCGGATATCCATGTGGATATGCATCTGAAGGCGGCTTAGCCAAATTTCACCACCGAGACGGTAGCGATTCGTCAGTGCGGTGAAATCGACGTGACGGCGGAAAAATGCCCGAGGCCCCTGTTGGTGTCACGGGTGAGGAGCGGAAGGTCGAGCGCGGTAGATCAGCGGCCCTCGTTCAGCCGCCGCCTCCAACTGGGTCAGGCTCCAATCGAAGGCGGAACGCTTTCGATCCTCGCCTTCGACAATACAGATGCGTTGGAGGCCGGTCAGATCCGCGCCACGCTAGCGGAATCCGGCCAACTGACTGGGCCTTATGACCTCCAAATCGCCGGTCAGGCCCGTCGCCGGGGTCTTGTATTGGTCAGCAACAACCCTCGTGAATTTGAGCGGGTCAAAGGGGTGCGGCTTGAAAACTGGGTGTAAGAGTCGGGAAGTGCGAAAGGGGAAGGCGAGGACACAATCTCCCTCCTTTCAGTCGCGCATCACGCCCCCCCCCATCCCGCCTCGAGTGGCTGGATGCAAATTGCAAGACCTGACCCCGCGCGCCCTTCACCAACTTCGAGGAGAAGGTCGCCGAACTGCCGGAGGTGCTGGAGTGCCTGCTGATCACCGGCCAGGACGCCGACTACCAGCTCAAGGTGGTGGTGCGGGATATGGATGCCTTTCAGCATCTGCTGCTGGAAAAGATCACCCGAATCGATGGAGTGACGGAGGTACACTCCAGCTTCGTATTGCGGCGTGTGGTGGAGAGCACCGCGGTTCCGGTAGCTCCTTAAGCAGTTGAACGATGGAACAGGAATATCATGTTACGCATCAATCGACATTTTGTCGGAGCGATGAATATTGGCACCCTGGAGCACATACCCGATATCTTTTAAGTTGCTGGAGAGGCAAACTGGATTTTTCGCTCCAGTAAAATAACAAGAGACGCATTTGTCCTGTATTTCTTTATCGAGGAAACAAATTTTCTTTTACATGATTAACAGGCAGCATGGGAAGAGATGTGATATTGAGAAATGCTCGCCATATAAAGCACAACTTCTAGAGATGCAATCCCAATGAATCTTTTCGACTTGAGTAATCGTATCGCACGACTGATAGGTGAGCGCACTGTTCAAACCCGCACACGTTCGGTAGACAAACAAACTGCCATGCTGCGTAGCATCAGCGATTTCGACCTTCGTTCGCGATGTGGAGCCGCCCTGGCTGGAGAAGGGGAGCCTCGCTTCGGGGCTTCCAATGCCTGGGATCGGCTTCTATCCTTTTTGCGGGGATTATCGTTCCTCGGCGAGAGCCTGGATACGAGAACAACTGAAAACTTGGCGCTGGGCATTGAGGCATTCCGTCGTGTGCCTGCGGATTTGCCCGCGGGCTCGTTTTTATATAGAGAACAAGTTCGCGCCGCTGTCTCTCTGTGCGGACAAGTTTTGATACAAATGGATACCGGGGAAGGAAAGACCTATGCTTTGCTTCCAGCGGCTTTCGCTCTTGCGTGCAAACATCATCAAGTTTATATTGTTTGTGCAAACAAATATCTTGCGTGGCGTGATGCCGGACGAACACGAAACTATTGGAACTACGTGGGGCTTTCTGTTGGCCTTGCTCTCACTACCGATTCGGAAGAGTGGAGCCATCGAGTGGTTTATACTACGCTGGAGCAACTTATGTTCCGCGCGCTAAATGACGGTGCGGAATACATCACTCCCTCTTATCCCATCAGTTTTACAGCGGCTATTTTGGATGAAGTAGACTCTATACTGCTGGACCAATCTTCTAACAATTACAATATCACCGTATCTCTGAAAACCGAAGCATTCGACTGGTCCGATAGCTCGATATTAGCTAAAAACCTTGTTCCCGAAGACGATATAAAAGTCGATCTATTGTCGTTGACCGCCTGCTTAACGCCACTGGGAGAGGAGAAGTTAAAACAGAGCTTATCTCAGCGCAAAGCCGACTCCAGCCGATATCTGTTGATACGACAGGCTGTCGAACGCATGTTCATTGCCACAAGAATTGTACAGGAAGATCGTGATTACGTTATTCACGAAAGAACCGTTGTTCCTATTAGCCGCATAACCGGACAGCTGGAATTCTCGTCAACTCTAGATTGGGTGGTTGCCCTAGAGCAGCATCTGGGTTTTGACCCGCGAGGGGAAGCAGTCTCGATCCACTCCATGAATCCGAAACAGTTGCTTTCCCGCTTCTGTCATATATCAGGTGTGTCAGGCACGCTGGATACGGATGCGTTAGAGTATTTTGTGGATTATAGGTTGCCCACGTTGGTTATTCCGCCTCGTCGACAACGGGTCGATGGTTTGAAAGAGGATCTCGTATATTTGACATTTCCCGAAGCCGTAAGCGCCACTATTAACGAGGCGTTGACTGCTGCAAAAGATGGGCGACCAGTGCTCATAGGCACCCAGGAAATAGCTCACGCAACACATGTTCACAACATTCTTTCCTCTCAACTACCGAGCGACAAACGCCTATTTCTGGTGTCTGGAAAAAACGACAGTGATATCGCTGAAGTTTTCAAAACTGCGGGAGAGACTGATGTGGTCGTAGTTGCGACCCAGTTAGCTGGTCGCGGCGTGGATATACGTTTGAGTGAATCGGCGCGCCAAAGCGGAGGAATGCATTTAGTGTGTCTAGGGCATGCGTTTGAGCCTCGTTACGACCGTCAATTTCTCGGACGTGCCGGCAGGCAAGGTGATCCCTATACTGCAATTTTTATCTCTTCCCTAGAAGATCGTGTGGTCAAGATATTCGCGTCTGATCGAGTATCCCAATTTATGCAAACGCTGGGCATAAAAGAGAATGAGGCTATCTCGCACCCATGGGTAACAAAATCGATAAAACATGCCCAGGACAAAATACATTTTTACAACTTCTCATATCGTCAGCACAGAAGCCTGTTGTCTTATGTCGAAGAGCAAATTAATCCACAAATAGGTGAGTGGATGGAATTCGTTCAACTGCGTGGAAAAACCAGCGAAGACACTCTGGGCGACCTTGAATATGGCCTTTCCCGCTCCTTTATTCAGTGGTTGGTTCTGCGATATATAGATAAAGAACTAAAAACTCTACTCGACGCTTACTCGGAGGTTCGAGCCAAAGATGGCATTCAAGTCGCGCGAATTCTATCTGATACTATAGGCATTTCATACGAAGATGCCCGCCATGCAAGTCTAGAAATTGAGGGCCGAACCCCCAAAACAGCACACAGTGTTCTTTCGGAATGGATCACTGAACGACTTACCTCGGTGCTGAATCGCGCATCGAAACAATATTGCGTCTGGCTGAAGGCATTTGTCAGAGCCAAAAAAACTCATGATCGTCTACTGGAGGATGTTGAGCAACTTGCAGAACAAATTCATGGGCTGGATGGCCCAACCACAAAGCAGCTCGCTTCCCAAATTCGAACGCATATAGAAAAATTAAAATCCGACCCATCTGATAGCGATTCCGTTCTGGCCATTCAAAACACGCTATCTAGCATTCTAGTGGAACTTCGCCAAATAATTCGCAGTCGAAATTGTTTCGACGATATTCTATTTACGTCGTTACTGATAACCTTGGGATCGGCTATGGCCAATGTGATGGAGCGCATAGATTCCGGGTGTTTTTGCAGATATCTTCTTCGCCTGTCGCGTCGACCACGAGATATTGCTCATTGGTGTATATTTTTACCTTGGTCTGAATTTATCGAAGAAAGGGCGCGAATTATTCACCGCGTCAAACAGCAGGAAGACAGCGCGATGGAACAGTATAGAATGATTACTGATCGCATCCTGAATGCCTGGGACAAAGTGGAATCCGCATTGCCAGCATTCACTATACGCCACCTCCTACTAGCCGAGAGCGCGGAACGTCTAAACTATCTATTTATATACGAAGATTTCTCTATAACAACAGAAACCAAACCAAAATCTAACTTTGAATGGGATGCGAGCCATTTGAATCTTTCTTCTGCAGAACGAAGTTCGGCGCGCACCATAAACTCTCTCATTAGTGAGTTCGGAGGGCATTCAAATATTCATACAGAGGAAAGTTTTGGGCCAGACAGTCTTGTCCATTTGCTAACACGCTTTCTAAATGAAGCGCCACTGCACACATTACAGACTCCGGATCGAATTTATACGGCCATCGGGCGATGGAGGGACCTAGAGCGGGCAGAAGGAGTGGCTGAATCTCGTCAAAAGATAAATCATCGGTGGATTCGTCTTTTTTTGCTGTTCCTGCGAGAGCGTCAATTGGTTGGCCCACTTCCCGTTTGGAGAACTCGCGCGCTAGCGTTTGCGAAAAATATTAAGAATGCCATATTGGAAAGGCGAACCGGGCTGGCGCTGCTTAGCAGTGGTATTTTCCTGGCGGCTTTTATGCTGCTGACATACTACGGCCCTACAGGACGACCTGTACATACCGACGGCTGGTTAATAATGGTCGACCTCCTTGCTTTTGGTGGTTTGCTAGATATCGCCCCTGTTACTGCTGCAACATTTTCCAGCATGGTTGCAATGTTTGTTATTTCGCACTTAATTTTTCGAAATCGGTTCCATATAGACTCTTTGTATATCACAGGATACTCTTTCATTCTTATACCCCAGATCGCCATTTCTCTGTTGGTCACGCCATGGGCATGGTCGGGAGGCAATTTTTTTTCTATCTCTGGGCAGATTCTTTTCTTTGCCTCTGCAATAATTGTCTCCCGCATCGGGCAGTCCATCGCTTTCAACGTAGAGAATTATTCTGGCTTATCTCTTATGGCTGTCTGGCTTGCATATTGTTTTTTATTACAGGGAACGCCATATATGATTTCCCAGAATGTGAGCGAGCTACAAGGATGGATTGTTTTTGGAGTTCTTTTTTCGGCATTCGTCGCGTGGGCGTGGATCAATCGAAAGGAAGTTGTTCTCGTTTCTGCACGAACCAACACAAACTCTAGCGTCAAATCCGAAAATATAGAAACCGCTACCTATATCGCCGGAGCTACCGGTGTCGAGCCTCACATATACAGCCTTTTGGTTGCCGGATCCACCCACGCGGCGATGGAGTCCATTTCGCCGGGAATGGATAGTCACGGAATCTGGTCAGCTATCACGTATGCGCTGGTGCTGTTTTATGGGGCAACGGCGCTGATTGGACGCCGCCTGTTTTCTTCTTTGTGGTTGAAGCGGCTAAGCGAGCGTCGGCAAATCATAAAAGGAATGGACACGCAACAAGATACTGTGCAGCATCTAAAATTCATCGAAAAGACGCTGGTCATGAGGGAGTGCGGCATGTTTCTTTTCTCGCTCCTTGCGGTGCTTTACATTTTCCGGGGACAAACAGAGTCTGCCACAGGAATGCATCTTGGTATTTTTGCTCTCTTTCTTGCTGCGGCTAGTTCTAGTTGGGTAATGCTCGTTTCCCAGCAACTATATCGCATGCTCGTTAATCGCGCGCCCATACGTCATCAGTTGTTGGAGGTGTCGGACATTCCAATTGTCAACGATGACCAAACTAAGCTGGAGATCGCAGTTGATTGGCTGAAACGCAACGTATACAGCTTGCTGGTGGCAGTGTTTATGATTATTCAAACAATACGCATCTTGGGGCAGATTTCGGACTTTGTCATCCACCAATTGACCCACTAAGGAATTAGCGGGACACCCATTGCAAAGAGCGCGATCTAACCTTATTCGTTATGCCGAAATATAAAGAGGGGAGGCCTATGCCTCCCCGAAGTTGTGTTGGGGTCAAGGACAGCGCCGCTGATACTCTCGCAGCACCGTATCGGTATCGCGCAGCAGCTCGTAGAGCAATTCACCGGTGGCGTTGGCCAGCCTGCCGTCGACCGAGCCATGGGGTCAAGTCTTTCACGTTGCCAGCAGGACTCACCCCCCATCCCGCCGAACCCTCCCCTTGACCACTTCGAGCCTTTCCCGATCAAGCTCCGTAGCCTCCACCCGCGCCAACAGCGTTTGGACGTCCGCCATACCACTCCTCACCACCAGTGAGCAGAACTCCAGGTCCTTCTCCCGGCCGGCCACATATTTGGAAACCAGCAGATCATGCACCTCCAGGCAAAGCCCGGTCACGCCTCGCGTGTTTTCATTCCGGATAGGGATCAATCGTTTCTTCCAGCCTCGGGGAAGAACCGCGGTGGTGGTTTCCACACCATCGGCGTAGTAACCATACTCCTCATGAAACGGCGACCCCTCGCCGAGAACACCGTCGATCAGGTTCCACCGTTCCGGGTGGAGCACCGGGATCAAATCCGCCTCCATGGAGAGCAAGGCATCGGCGGGGGCGTTGGGAAACTGGCCGAGGATGGCCTGGCTACCAACGACGATGACCTCCAGTTCGTCGGCGACGGCGCCGGCGGCGCGGATCAGGTGTTCCAGCTCATGACGCTTCACGATCCGCCTCCTTGAGAATTCGCCACCGCTCCCGAGCGCTGATCACGCCGGCGAACGGAGAGGAGGAGCGCAGTCGAACGGCCCGCTCGGCGCGGGAAGTGAGTAGCTCCAGAATGGCATCGACCGGACCGTCGAGCAGGGCCATCCACTCCCTCATCCAACGCGGACGCTCGTCGTCGCCGTATTTTTTCGCCCAGCGATCGAGATTGGCGCGGGCACGAGCGATCACCGCACCGGGATCGCTGCGCAGACGCTCGGCAATCACCCGGTGCTGGGCGAGGATTCGGTGTTCGATTTTGCGCTGAGCGTCGGGCACGGGTCTTGTCCGCGGGATGGAGACTCGGAAACGGTTTGCGTTAAGCATACCGGAACTCGTCGCCGCCGATCTGTCATGAATTTCAGGACGAAGCCCAACATGCTTACAACCCGGATCAGCGGTCGGCAAGGAGGGTTTGAATCAACGGATGGTCCCCCTCGGAAAAGGGATTCACCACAGTGACTCCGCGCCACACGAATCCCTCTTGAAGGTCTTTCGTTCAACAGCAGGCGGCAGCCGCTCTCGGCGGTGACCGAGAGGATGAGCGCGCCCAAAATCTGTAGGCGGTGATCCACCGCGAGGTCGAAGGCCGAGTCACGAGCCGGCATGGAAAGCGGTTCGAAAGGTTGTCGCTCATCCCGGCGGCTCATCCATCAGATGCTCTTCGAGCATCTGGCGTTCGTGGAAAAGGCGGGCGACGATCACCACGCCCGACCGGTCAATGAAAAACGCGATGAGGTGGCGGGGATGACGTACCGGAGGATAGCCGGCGCGGTTTCGACTCCATTTCAGGTGGTAGACGAAGTATCCGGCACGGATATCGTCGATGGGTCGAACACCGACCCGCGCCGCGTCTGCGGCCAGATCCTGCAAGGCGTGATCGATCAGATGCCGGTAACGCAGCAGGGAGGACTCTCCGAACCGGGTCCCACTCCATTGAAGTATCCGTGCGATATCCCGACGGGCCGGGCCGGTGAGGCGCACGTGGCCCAACCCTATGCCCCCTGTGCCGAAAGGGAGGATTCGTGCTCGATCTCCTCAAGCAGTGACGGGGTGTAGTCGTACAGGTCATCGGCGGCAACGGCGGCCTCCGCTTCGTCGAGGGCGGTGCGCAGGGCCTCCAACCGGGCCGCCTCCCGCTGCTCGCGGCTCTGCAGCAGGCGCAGCCCGTCCCGCAACACTTCGCTGGCATTCTGGTAGCGCCCCGAGGCGACGAGTCGTTCAACCATCTCCGCCTGTTGGTCGGTGATCACCACGTTGCGAGTCGGCATGGAAAGCAGCTCCAGTAGAGGTTGAAGGAGATTCCATTGTAGCCCGGTTGGCAATATATGCCATACCAACAAGACGCCACGATAAGATCAAGGAGGTGTCAACCGTGGACGGTCGCCCAGGCGTACCTTCCGTTGGACTTCCGCGTCGGCCCCTTTCGGGCGGCATCGCGGTCGATAGCTCCGAAAGTCGGCCATTTTGTCGCGAAATGGCTACCAACTGGTAAGAGTATTACTCTTACTGTCGTACCGTTCCATTGAGGCACCATCATGCGCGTCACCAGCAAAGGCCAGGTCACCATTCCCCAGGCGATCCGCGAGCGACTCGGCATCACCGCCCACAGTGAAGTGGACTTCATCGAGGAGGGCGACAAGGTGGTTTTGGTCAAACGAGGAGATCGCCGCCCCACCCGGTTCCACCATCTGGTGGGGAGCGCCTCGGTGCGCATGACCACCGACGAGATCATGCAACTCACCCGAGGCGAGGAGTGAGCGGGACGCTGGTCGATACCTGCGTCCTGCGGGATGTGGTGCAGGGTGATGCGAACTGGTTGGATTGGAGCCTTTCCCAGCTCGAATCCGCGGCCGAGCGAGCGCCGCTGTTCTACAACGACATGGTCTACAGTGAGCTCTCCATCGGCTTCGCGACCATCGAAGAGGTCGAGGCGACCATCCGAGGATTCGGGCTTGAGCACTTGGCAATGCCGAGAGAGGCGCTGTTCCTCGCCGGCAAGGTCTTCCTCGATTACCGTCGCGACAAGGGGCAGAAACGGGCACCGCTACCCGACTTTTTCATCGCTGCCCACGCCGCTGTGACCGGTCTTCCGCTGTTGACGCGGGACACCCGACGAGTACGAGGGCACTTTCCTACGGTTACCCTGATCTCTCCTCACTAAGCAGCAGGTTCCGGAACGGTTCGCGGTTCTTCCAGCGATAGGCCATGAAGTCCCGCTGGTCGGTGGAGAGGATGCGCCCGTGCCCGAGATTCTCCGCCAGCAGGACCAGCGATGCGTCCGCGAGGTCCATCGGCAGGTCGGCATACTTTTCGATCAGCGCGTTGATGTGGGGAATGTCGCCTTGTTCCAGCGCGAAGAGCTGAACGTCACCGTCGGCCAACAGCGCCAGGAAGCGCTGTTCGGCACGAACGTCCAGTCGGTTGGCGAGCAGGTGGCACGTCTCGGTGACGACCGGCCAAGTGGTGATGAGGGGTTCGCGCAGAGAGGCAAGGGCTTCGACCGCTGCCGGATGGTGCCGATCCCGTCGGTTGGCCAGCGCCAGGAAAAAGCCGGTATCAGCGATGACCATGCTTGTCGCCGAGCTGGCCGGAGAGTTCGTCCTTGTAACGGCTGGAAAGCGCTTCATCCCCTTCGGCACAGCCGACGAAGTCGCTCTCTAGCAGGCGGCGGACACCCGCGCCTTCCCGTCGCCGTACCTCGTCGTAATAGAGGTCGATGCCCCGCTTCACCACGTCGGTCACCTTGCCGTGGCCGGTATCCAGCAGATAGGTAAGCTTGTCGGCATGCTCGTCGTCGAGCCGTGCGTTGATCCGCATGGGGCGTCTCCTCCCGGCACTGTACGCACCGCAATCGTAGGCAATATGACGCCGTCATACAAGACCGACGAGGCCCCTCGAAAAATCCCACCTTCACCGCCCCGCGAGCGCTCCCGTGCGGTACGAACGCTGCTGCGGCGAGGCCGGCACGTTCGCCGTCTCACGGCCGGACGTCGCCAGTCAGGTGCGTCACCGCAAGGCCCGCGAGATCGCCAATGGGATCCATGCGCTGCACGGCAACGCCGAAGAGATGCCCGAGGTGAAACCGCTCACCACCTGCCTGGCCTGTCTGCAAGGATTGTCGCGTTGTCGGGACGAGGGCGGACTCACCCCTGATTATGTGGTGATTGAGCTGGCCATGCGGTTGATGGGGGAGAATCGGCAGAACGCGTTCATCAACCGGGTGAACGGCGGCGGAATCGAACAGGTGCTACTGTAAGGGCTCGCGAAGGAATAACTTCCTGTCTTGGGGCGTCGAGACGCCCCTCCGGCAAGGCGCGCAAAGGGGCGCATGCTCGTTGTATGCAACCCTTTGTGCAACGCCGCCGGAGGGAATGGATCGGCGTCCCAAGACAGGAAGTTATTCTTTCGCGAGCCCTAAGGGCTCGCCCTCTGCATCCTCGAAGTCCACAAATGGCTGCGACGACGGCGGGGCGAGGACGCCGGTCGGCTTCACCACGCCACCGTATGGACTCAGGATGCGGATTTCGAAGGGTTGGCCGGAATCGAGCTTCGAAGGAAACCGGAATGACACCTCCTGACTACCACAGCCGCTCCATCGTCAATCTGATGGCCTCCCTCACCTCCGCCCTGGGCGGCGACGAGGGGATCTACGCGCCGCTGACGGCACTGCCGTCGGAGCGGCTGGCCTGCACCCGCAACGTGGTGCTGCTGGTGCTCGACGGCCTCGGCTACCACTGGCTGCGCGAGCGGGCGGCGAGCAACCTGGCGCAGTGCTGCGTCGGCGCCATGAACTCGGTCTTCCCCCCCACCACCGCCTCGGCGATCACCACCTTCCTCACCGGCGAGGCGCCGCAGCAGCATGGGCTGACCGGCTGGTTCGTCCACTTCAAGGAGCTGGGCGGGGTGGCGGCGGTGCTCCCCTATCAGCCGCGGGTGACGCGCAAGACCAGCTACGCCGACCACGGGATCGAACCCGCCGCCTTTTTCGGCCACACCCCGCTGATGGATCGCCTGGCAGTGGAGTGCCACAGCGTGGTGCCGCGCTGGATCGCCGACTCCCCCTTCAACCGCGCCCACCAGGGCAGGGCGAAGCTCCATCGCTTCAACTCCATGGGCGGCTTCTTCCGCGAGGTCACGCGGGCGGTGCGCGGCGGTGGCGGACGCAAGTACGTCTACGGCTACTGGCCGGAGTACGACGCCCTGGCCCACGAGCACGGCACGCAGAGCCGGCAGGTGGCCGAACAGTTCGAAGCGCTGGACCGCGGCTTCGGTGCCTTGCTGAAATCCTTGGCCGGCACCGACACGGTGGTGATCGCCACCGCCGACCACGGCTTCATCGACACCACTCGGGAGCGGGTGGTCCACCTCGCCGACCATCCCACGCTGGCCGACTGCCTGGCCCTGCCGCTGTGCGGGGAGCCGCGCGCCGCCTACTGCTATCTCCACCCGGGCCGGGAGAAGCGCTTTCTCGATTACGTGGGTGAGCACTTCGACCACTGCTGCGAGGCGGTGGCGAGTGAACGGCTGATCGATGAGGGGTGGTTCGGCCTCGGCGAGCCACACCCGCGACTGTGGCAGCGGGTCGGCCACTACACCTTGATGATGAAGGAGAACTGGGTGATCAAGGATCAACTGGCCGGCGAGAAGGCGTTCCACCATGTGGGCGTCCACGGCGGAACCAGCGAGGCGGAAATGACCGTGCCGTTAATCGTAGCCACCCTGTAGGAGCGGCCCCAAGGCCGCGATTCTTCCCGAACATCGCGGCCTTGGGGCCGCTTCTACAAGTGACCGAAGACACCCGACACACCGAGGATAAGGACCTATTTTGCCCACCATCCAACAACTCGAAACACACCAATCCGCCCTCCGCGCCTGCACCGCCTGCCCGGCGATGATCGGCCCGGTGGTCACCGGCCGGCCGGTGGTCTCCAAGGTGATGCTGATCGGCCAGGCACCGGGACCGAAGGAGGGGGCGTTCGGCCGTCCCTTCGCCTGGACCGCGGGGAAGACGCTGTTCAAATGGTTCGCCGGGATCGGCCTGGACGAGGAGGCGTTCCGCTCGCGGGTCTACATGGCGGCGGTCTGCCGCTGTTTTCCCGGCAAGAAGCCGAAGGGCGGGGATCGGGTGCCGGACGAGGAGGAGATCGCCCGCTGTGCCCGTTGGATGGCGGCGGAGTTGGCGATACTGAAGCCGCAGCTGATCATCCCGGTAGGGAAGCTGGCGATCGGGCGGTTCGTGGCGTTCAAAAAGCTGACCGAGGTGATCGGGGCACGTCACGTGGTCGATCTGGAAGGGTTCAGCGCTGACATGATCCCCCTGCCCCATCCCTCCGGGGCCTCCACCTGGCACCGCACCGAGCCGGGCAAGGGGTTGCTGGAAGAGGCGCTGGGGCGGATCGCCGATCATCCCGCGTGGCAACGGCTTTTGCAAAGCCATGTCTGAGTCAGCTGTTGCGACATTTCTCAACGGGTACGGCCTTGTCGCGAAGTGCCCCCGTTCCGCATGGCGGCCACGGGCCGCCCTATAGGGCGCGCCGTGCGCGCCACGGTGACCGGAGCCCGCATCGTTGAAGGCTTGTACCGGCCTATTCGCGAAGTTCTTTCCGACCGGTGCGCCTCCTGACGTCGGCACACCCTACCCAAGAACCCTCGCTTTATAGGGTGGGCCGCGCCCACCGCGGCCTCTCCGTCGGCACCGACGCTGAACCGGGATTCAACGCCGCGGCGGGCACGGCCCGCCCTTCTATGCCCACACACGAAAACAGGCCGGCGCCGCTCCCCAAGAGCGGCGCCGGCCTGTTTTCGTCAATCTTCCTCTTCCCGCGGCTTCCACTGCGCCGCCAGCTCCTGCTGCACCGTGTGCGGCGCCGGCTGGTAGTGGCTGAACTCCAACGTGTAGCTGCCGTGGCCGCCGGTCATCGACTTCAGCTTGCCGGCGTAGTCGGCCAGCTCACTCAACGGCGCCTGCGCCTCGATGGTGAGATCGCCGCCGGGCAGCGCGCGGGTGCCCAACACCTGGCCGCGCCGACCGGTGAGGTCCCCCGACACCGAACCCATCGCATCCGGCGGCACCACCAGCTCCAGGCTCACCACCGGCTCCAGCACCAGCGGCTTGGCGTTGGCCACCGCGCTGAGGAAGGCGTGCTTGCCGGCGGCGACGAAGGCCACCTCCTTGGAGTCCACCGAGTGGTGCTTGCCGTCGAGCACCGTCACCTCGATGTCCTGCATCGGGTAACCGGCCACCGCGCCATCGGCCATTGCCTGACGCACCCCCTTCTCCACCGCCGGGATGAACTGGCCGGGGATGGTGCCGCCCTTCACCTCGTCCTTGAAGACGAAGCCGGCGCCGCGCTCGAGCGGTGCGATCTTCAGCGACACCTCGCCGAACTGGCCGGCACCGCCGGTCTGCTTCTTGTGGCGGTACTGCCCCTCGGCTGCGGCGGCGATGGTCTCGCGGTAGGGGATGCGCGGCGGGCGGGTGGAGGCCTCCACCTTGAAGCGCTCCTTCATCTGCTCCAGGGCGACCCGCAGGTGCAGCTCGCCCAAGCCGCGCAGCACCAGCTCGTTCTGCTGCACGTCGTGCTCCAGCACCAGACAGGGGTCCTCGTCCACCAGCCGCTCCAGCGAACCGGAGAGGCGCTGCTCGTCGCCCCGCGAGCCCCCCTCCACCGCCAAGCCGAACACCGGCACCGGGAAGGGCAGCGGCTTGAGGTGGATGAAGTCCTCGTCGTGGGAGTCGTGGAGCACCGCGTCGAAGTGCAGCTCGTCGACCTTGGCCACCGCGCAGATGTCGCCGGGGATGCCGGCGTCCACCTCGATCTGCTCCTTGCCCTGGAGCTTGAACAGATGGCCCACCTTGAACGGCTTGCGCCCGTCGCCGACGAAGAGTTGGCTCTCCTTGGTCACCGTCCCCTGATGGATGCGGAAAATGCCCAACTTGCCGACGAAGGGGTCGGCGGTCACCTTGAAGACGTGGGCGACCACGTGCTTCTGCGGGTCGGGCTCGGCGGTGAAGGCCTCGGCGGCGCTCCCCTCGCCCTTGAGGAAGGGGCGCGGGTTGCCCTCCAGCGGGTTGGGCATCAGCCGCTCGCAGAGCGAGAGCAGCTCCTTGATGCCGGCGCCGCTGCGCGCCGAGGTGAAGCAGACCGGTACCAGGTGCCCCTCGCGCAGCGCCTGCTCGAAGGGGTCGTGGAGTTGCTCGGGAGAGAGCGACTGCCCCTGCTCCAGGTAGAGTTCCATCATCGCCTCGTCCACCTCCACCACCTGATCGAGGATCTGGCCGTGGGCATCACTGACCGAGGAGAAGTCGGCCTCCCCCTCCGGGTTGTAGAAACAATCGACCACCCGCGAACCGCTATCGGCGGGAAGGTTGATCGGCAGGCACTCGGCGCCGAACTCCTCGCGGATCGCGGCAACCAGTGCCGGCAGGTCGACGCCCTCGGCGTCGATGCGGTTGACGATGATCATCCGGCAGAGCTTGCGCGCCGCCGCCCACTCCAGCATCCGCCGGGTCACCGGCTCGATGCCGGACTGGGCGTTGATCACCACCGCCACGGTCTCCACCGCCGGGAAGGTGGCGATCGCCTGGCCGATGAAGTCCGCCATGCCGGGGGTGTCGATCAGGTTGACGTGGATGTTGTCGTGGTCGAAACCGACCACCGCGGCGGAGAGCGAGTGCTGGTAGCGCTTCTCCAGCGGGTCGAAGTCGCAGACGGTGTTGCCGCGCTCGACCGAACCGGCAGCGGACAGGGCGCCGGCGGCGTGGAGCAGCGCCTCCACCAGGGAGGTCTTGCCGCAGCCGCTCTGGCCGACCAGGGAGAGATTGCGAATGGCATCGGAGGTATAGCGGGGCATGAGTCCTTCTCGTGTTGAACGGCGGAAAAAATGGGAAGTTGGGGTGAAACTGCTGTCAATCGTAACCGGTCAGGGTCTAAACTTGCTTTTAAAAATTCCCGACGACCATACACCAAATAGCAAAATCCGTTTCCCCCCCGCCACACTTAGGAGGCATTCATGTTTGGAGAGCGCCACGACCTGCCCCACGAGTTCCCGGAGCACGCCGAGCTGATCACCCGCCTGCACGAAGAAAATGCGGAATTCGCCGCGCTGATGGACGAATACACCGCCCTCGACGCCGAGATCCTGAAGATCGAACAGGAAGGCACCCCGATCACCGACGAACACGCCGAAGAGCTGAAGTTCAAGCGCGTCTCGCTGAAGGACAAGCTCTACGCGATGCTTCAGAGCCACGCAGGCTGACGAAAGAAGGGGCCACGGCGGCCCCTTCTTCATTACGATGCCTATTTCAGCGGGCCGCTTGCGCGGCCCGTTGTCGTTCCACCGCCCCCGGTTTCATCCCGGAGATGCTCGACACCACGGTATGGAACGGGACCCTCCCGGACACCGGCGAGCGCTACCTCGGCACCGACGTCCGGCAAGCC
>NZ_BAAHXB010000004.1:0-105149 GCF_054657215.1 Endothiovibrio diazotrophicus | reverse complement strand
TTCGCGTCGGCGCGGTAGCGCCGACCTACGCCTATGAGCGTAGCGGCGGCCGCCTGATCGGCTGGCAGGGGAGGCCGTTACCCCGGAACAACGATCTCGGCCCCCGGACAGTGGGGGCGGAGCGCTCCGGCCAGCGCCCGCTTCGCCTCGTCGTCACCATGGACCAGGCGAATCTCCCGCGGCTTGCGGCGCATCCGGCGAACGAAGCGGATCAGGTCGTCGCGATCCGCATGGGCGGAATAGCCGCTCAGGGTGTGAACCCCGGCGGCGATGTCGTAGCGCTCACCATCGAGTTCCACCCACCCGTGGCGCGGCCCGTAACGCTGGATCGTCCGGCCGGGGGTCCCCGCCGCCTGATAGCCGACGAACAGCACGTCGGTCCGCGAATCGCCGAGCAGCGCCTTGAGGTAGTTGACGATCCGACCGCCTGAACACATCCCGCCCCCGGCGATCACCACGCAGGGGCGGGCACGGCGGCGCAGGTACTCCACCGTGCGCAGGTGGTCGGCGTGATCGTCGATCACCGTCACCTGTTCGAAGGCCAGCGGGTGGCGGCCGGCGGCCCGGCGGCGCTTCGCCTCCCGATCCCAATACTCCGCCAGCGCCCGGTAACCGGCAGTGAAGCGGGCCGCCAGCGGCGAGTCCACCACCACCTCCAGGTCATCCCACACCATCCCATCGGCGAGCCGGCGGTCGCGGTGGCGGTGGATCAACTGCTCCAGCTCATAGAGCAGCTCCTGGGTACGGCCGATGCTGAAGGCGGGGATGAGGATCGTACCGCGGTCGCGCAGCGAGCGCTCCACCACCGACCGCAACCGCTCGCGGCGCGCCTTGCGCCCCTCGTGGAGGCGGTCGCCGTAGGTACTCTCCAACACCAGTTGGTCGCAACCGTAGGGGACGCGCGGCGCCGGCAACAACGGCGTGTAGGGCGCGCCCAGATCCCCGGAGAAGAGCACGTTCCACGGGCGCCCGCCGGCATCGCGCAGGCGGAAACGGAGGTAGGCCGAACCGAGGATGTGGCCCGCCGGCTGCAACGTCAGTTCCAACGCCGCGGCGGTCTTGCCGATGGACGTGCGCCGACCGTAGGGCAACGGGCGCAGACGGGAGCGGATCAGCTCGAGGACGCGTTCGATCAGCCGCCGGTCGCGGGTGAACCCGATCTTCAGCGCATCCTCCAACATCTCCGGCAGCAGCAGCGCGGTGGGTTCGGAACAGTAGATGGGGCCGTCGAAGCCGGCGGCCAGCAGGTAGGGGAGGCGACCGCAGTGATCGAGGTGGCAGTGGGTCACCACCAGCGCACGCACCCGGCGCAGGTCGAAATCGATCTCCGGCCCCGCCGCGCTTCCCCCGCCGTCGCCCCGCTCATCGCCCTGGAACAGACCACAATCGACCAGCACCGACTCATCATCGCTCACCACCAACTCGTGGCAGGAGCCGGTCACCCCGCGGGTCGCGCCGTGGTGCAGGATCTCGAACATCGTCAGCCTCCTTGCTGAAATAGCGAGTCGGGACGTTAACAACCGCAGCGGTTTGACTCAAGTTCACCGCGACACTATTTTGCGTCCCATGACTACGGTGACCTTCGACACGCTCGACTTCACACGACGGCTTCGTGATGCCGGCTTCAACGAACAACAAGCGGAAGTCGTGGTTCGCGTGCTCGCCGAAGCCCAGGACACCCTGGTTACCAAGGAGCACTTCGATACTCGCATGGAGACGATGGAAGCCCGCATCAACGGGGAGATGAAGCTCATCAAATGGATGTTGGCCTTGGTCGCCGCGGTCAACGTCCTACCGATCCTCAAACACCTCTTTCCATAATGGCCACCATCACTTTCGATACGCTCAAATTCGTCCACAAACTGAAGAGCGCAGGCTTGCCGAGTTGGTCACCAAGGAGTACCTGGATTATCGCGCCGCCGAATTGAAGGCCGATCTGATCAAATGGATGGCTGGCCTCCTGCTTGCCCAGGCGGCCTTGGTCGCCACCCTGGTCAGGCATTCTCTGAATGCCGGCTCCTAGGAGCCTGTCGGACTATGGATGAATCGGCCGCGAAAGCGGGATGGCGGCCCTGCCCTTTTCCGAAAATCCTCGTCAAATAGCTCACTATTCTCCTCGAATTTTCGAAAAATTGGTGCCGCCCTCCCACTCCCGCAACTCGATCCCCCATAGTCCGACAGGCTCCTAGGCGCGGGCCTGGAATCCCGCCCCGTTGGCCAAGCGCATCCCATCTCCCACCAGCAACCGATCGATCTCGGCACTGCGTCCGTCGCGCTTCGCCCGCGCCCGCGGGTAGGTCTCATGGACCTCGATCCCCCACTCCTGCATGAGGCGCAGGGCACAGGGCATCACCTGCTCCTCCACGAACTCGCCCAACCGGTTGCCCAGTCTTCTGAACCATCGCGCCGACTGGCCTTTTTTGGATAAGATCGGCCGGGACACTACGTCTGTTTCGATGCGGCAATCCGATGGGGGGCAGGGGATGGATCACGAGGAACGGGAGATCGACGCCGGGGATAGCGGCACACTCGGCGTGCGTTGTCTGAAGCGCTTCTGGCGCGGGCGACTCGACATGCTGGAAAACGGGGGGCAACGGACGATGGGTCCGCGGGATGAAAACCTGGACCTGATCCTGCAGGACGGACTGGGGCTGGGGATCGTCGAACCCGACCAGTTCCTCTTCCGGGAGCGGCCGAGTTTCGAGGCGTTCGAGCAGTGGATCCGCGATACGCTCGGCGGTGAGGTCGATGGCGCAACGGTCGCGCGCGTCAACCGCGCCGTCGCCGACTGCCTCGACCGGCCCCACCACGACTACCCCCTGCCGACGCCGATCGCCGATCCGGTGCTCTCCGCCGACGACCTGGCCTTCTGGGAAGAGCACGGTTACGTCGTGCTGCGCAACGCGGTACCCGCGGAGGACGCACGCGCCGCGGAGCTTGCGGTGTGGGAGTTCCTCGGCATGGACCCGCAACGGCCCGAGACCTGGTACGACGCCTCGCACGCCTTCTGGGCCGCACTGTTCCACCATCCCGCACTCGCCCGCAATCGCGGATCGAAGCGCATCCACAAGGCGTTCGCCCAGCTCTGGGGCACGGAGAACCTGCTGATGAGCGTCGACCGCGCGAGCCTCAATCGCCCGCTGCGCAACGACGGCGTCGACCTCTCCGGCCCGAGCGCCCTGCACTGGGATTCGAGCATCCATCAGCCGATGCCGTTCGGCGTGCAGGGGATTCTCTACCTGAACGACGTCGTCGCGGAGCAGGGGGCCTTCCAGTGCGTCCCCGGCTTCCATCGCCGCATCGGCGAATGGCTGCGGGAGCTCGATCCCGCGGAAGACCCGCGCGCGGCGGCACGGGAACTGGAGGCCGTTCCGATCGCCGCCGGGGCCGGCGACCTGATCATCTGGCGGCACGAGCTGCCCCACGGCAGCAGCCGCAATCTCGCCCGCTACCCGCGGGTCGCGCAGTATATCAAGATGTATCCACCGGACTTTCCGACCAATCCGGTCTGGGAGTGAATCGGCGCCCCCCCGTCGCCTGCCGACGATCTCCTCGCCGGTGCAGCGGGCGAAGCGCTACGGCCATAACACAAATCATGACGATAATCGCAAGGCGTAATTTGTGCTAATGTGGGTTTGTGGGAATTTATGGAGCAAATACACATGAGCCGTTTAACCATCGACATCACCAGCCAGCAGCATCAGAACTTGAAAGCGCTGGCTGCTCTGCAAGGCAAGACGATTAAGCAATACGCACTCGAACGGCTATTCCCCGGCGATGCGAATGGCGACCAGGCATGGGAGGAACTGAAAGTCATCTTGGGCGAACGCATCAACGACGGGCTGGCCGGGAAGGTGTCCCGCCACAGCATTGGTGAAATGCTCGACGAAGAATTGGCCGAAGACAACCGCACTTGAGCCAACCCGATTACATCCTGACGGCGGCGGCGGAAGCCGACATGCGCAGCATCATCCGCTACACGCGCAAGCGGTGGGGAAATGCACAGGTACGCCGATACGTTGCCGCTCTGGAACAGGGAATTGCCCGCCTCGCAGCCGGTCAGGGGGCTATCGAAGACATGGACGCGCTCTATCCATCGCTACGCATGGCGCAATGTGAACATCACTACGTGTTCTGTCTGCCGCGCGAAAAAGCGCCGGCGTTGATCGTGGCGATTTTCCACGAGCGTATGGACTTGATAACTCGATTGAACGATAGGCTGAACAGGTGAAGCATCACCGATGAACACGGTTACGTCGTTCTGCGCAACGCAGTGCCCGCGGATCAGCGTCGACCTCTCCGGCCCGAGCGCCCTGCACTGGGATTCGAGCATTCATCAGCCGATGCCGTTCGGCGTGCAGGGGATTCTCTACCTGAACGACGTCGCCGCGGAGCAGGGGGCCTTCCAGTGCGTCCCCGGCTTCCATCGCCGCATCGGCGAATGGCTGCGGGACCTCGATCCCGCGGAAGACCCGCGCGCGGCGGCACGGGAACTGGAGGCCGTTCCGATCGCCGCGGGGGCCGGCGACCTGATCATCTGGCGGCACGAGCTGCCCCACGGCAGCAGCCGCAATCTCGCCCACCACCCGCGGGTCGCGCAGTACATCAAGATCTATCCGCCGGACTTTCCGACCAATCCGGTCTGGGAGTGAATCGGCGGATATAGGCTATCGACAACAGGAGGTTGCCCTTTCGCGAGCCCCTAACCGCGGTGCATCCAGGCGACCAGGGCAAAGCGGCTCTCTTCGAGGTTGGCCGGTCCATGGACCGGCGTCACCTGGTGGTAGCAGTCGCTGGGGAAGATCAGCAGGCTGTTGTCTTCGGGGGTGAGCCGGGTGAAGCGTGTCTCCATCTGCCCCGCGCGACGATCCGTATCGAACAGCAGCACGTCACCACCGGTAAAGCGGCGCGGGGTGCGGTGGAAGTAGTAGACCGCCGTCACCGCCCGGCGGGTGCCCCCCTCCCTGGCGAGGGTATCGGTATGGATCGAGAAGTGGTCCCCATCGCCATAGGAAAGCAGGTGCAACTCCCAGCGGGCCGGCACAAACGGCGCGATGCCGAGGGTGGCGAGACACGGTTCGATCAGCCGGCCCAACCGCTCCGTATACCAGTCACGAATCCCGCGCAACTCACCGCGGTGGAGGCCACGGGAGACCCGGTCGGCGGAGACCACCCCGTAGGCATTGTCGTAGCGGAAGACGCGCGAGGAGGTAAACGCGTTGCGCTGCTCCTCCACCACCCCCCACAAGCTTGAGCGCTGCGCCTCGTCGAGCGCCTCGTCGAGCAACACGAAGGGCGCCGGCGCTGCCGCTTCATCGTATTGCCCGGCACCGCTCGCATCGCCCGCCAGCAGCCCCGCGACGTAGCCCGCAGCCTCCCGCCGCGGCCCCTCCTCGGCAAGCCGGCGATACTCCCGCAGCGCCCCGCTCAAATCGCCGGTGCAGCGCAGCATCTCCGCCAGCCGCCAGCGCAGCCCGCCGTCCGCGGGCCGCTCCGCCAGACGCTGCACCAGGACCGCCAACGCCCGCTCATGCAGGATCTCGGCGCAATCACAGACATCGTCGTAGGTGACATTCATGGCTCATCGTCCGCGGCAACGGGGTCGAGGGCGGGGGTGGGATCGGCGGCAGCCACTTTGGATACAAAACCGGTGCCCGGCCGCCGGTCGTAACGCCACTGCGCCAGCGGGCCGTCGCGATCGACGAAGTGGAAGAAGACCTGGGCGTGGTGGGTACCGCTGAAGGGCTCGCGCCAATGGGGCACCTCGCGACCGAGCAGCAGCAGACCGTCGCCGGGCGGCAGTTCGACGCACATCGCCTCGCCGCCGCTCTCCAGACAGATCGGCCACGGCGAGGGCGCCTCGTATCCCAGGGTCACCGTCAGCGTGAACTCGCAGGCCTCACGGTCGACGTGCCGCGGCAGATCCGTGGCACGGGTGTAGATACGCAGATAGGAGTAGGTGGGCAGCAGCGACCTCCCGGTGAGCGCCTCGATGCGCGGCCGGATGTGGCTCAGCAACGTCTCGAAGAGGGGATCGGCGTACTTCGAGCACCTCTGCCGGCCGGTGAAGGCGTCATTGTCGAGCTGCCCCCGGGTCATCCGCAGCATGGCGTAGTCGTAGGCGAGCGCGGTCATCTCGGGGGAGAGCAGGCGGGAGATGTGCACATAATCTGCGCGAAGAAACTCGCCGAGTGGAGCCATAGGGTTGCGGAAACGGATGAGTTGCTTTGGTCCCCGGCAGTATCCACCGCGAGGATGTGCGATGCAATCGGTGACATGCACGCGGGTATAATGCGCCGATGCTCTATACGTCCTACGGTCTCGTCATCGCCAGCGAATTGGCACTCCCTGAACTGATCGCCTTGCCGGAAGGCCGGGAAGAGGCGGAGGCCGACGTCCGGATCGGCTTCGGCGCGATCGCGCCCGAGGGACTGGCCGGCGGCGAGCAATTGGGCCCGTTCCTGTGGGCCAGCCGCGACGCGCTGTGGCTCCACATCACCGGCGTGGCCCGTTTCCTGGTCACCCGCGGGCGCGAGATCCGCGTCGACCCCGAGGCGGGAATCGACGAGGAGAGCCTGCGGACCTTCCTGCTGGGCTCGGCCTTCGGGGCGCTGCTGTTCCAGCGCGGTCTCCTGGTCCTGCACGGCAACGCGATCCGCATCGGCGACCAGTGTCTGGTCTGCGCCGGTCCCTCCGGCGCCGGCAAATCCACCCTGGCGGCCGGATTCATGCAGCGGGGCTACCCGATCCTGGCCGACGACGTCGTCCCCGTGGACGCCCGCTGCCGCGCCCTGCCGGGCTTCCCGCGCATCAAGCTGTGGCGGGACGTGGCCGACTACTTAGCCATCGACACGGCGGGGCTGCGCCGCCTCCGGCCCGGCTTCGAGAAGTTCAACCTCCCGGTGGTAACCGACGGCGCAAGCGAACCGCTCCCCATCCGCTGGGTCTACATCCTGAACAGCGAGCATGTCGATGCCCTGCGGATCGACCCCATCCAGGGCATGCATCGCTTCGGACCGCTGTACAAAAACACCTACCGCATGCGCTTCCTGAACGGCATGGCCCTGAAGCCGGAGCACCTCAAGCTGTGCGGCCAGCTGGCCGCCCGCATCCATCTTGCCCGGATCACCCGCCCCCGGGCGAACTTCGACCTCGATACGATGATCGACGCCCTCCTCGCCGACATCGCCGCGAACCCCTGAAACATGGGCGGCATCTACTGGCTGGCCTCCTACCCAAAATCGGGCAACACCTGGTTCCGGATCTTCCTGAGCAATCTGCTGGAGGACGGCGACCGCCCGGTGGACATCAACGAACTCGCCACCGGCATGATCGCCAGCGATCGCATGTGGCTCGACGAGGTGCTCGGCTTCGACACCGCCGAACTGAATCCCGACGAGGTGGAGCAGCTGCGGCCCGCGGTCTACCGCTGGTCCCTCCACGACCCGGAGGTCAGCTACCACAAGATCCACGACGCCTATACCCGGACCCCCGCCGGCGAACCGCTGGTCAGCCGTGAGGGGACACTCGGCGCCTTGTACCTCCTGCGCAACCCGCTGGACGTCGCCCCCTCTTACGCCAACCACAACCGGAGCAGCATCGATCAGGTCATCGAACGGATGGGCGACCGGAACTACACGCTGTGCGATCCGCGCAGGGGCCTGCACCACCAGGTCAGGCAGCGGCTGCTCAGCTGGTCCGAGCATGTCCTGAGCTGGGTCGACGCCCCCGGTCTCAATTGCCAGATCGTCCGCTACGAAGACCTGCTCGCCGACCCGCTGCCCACCTTCACCCGCGCGGCCCGTTTTCTCGGGCTGCCGGATTCCGCCGAGCGGGTCGCCAAGGCGATCCGTTTCAGCGACTTCCGGGAGCTCGCCCGCCAGGAGGATGAGAAGAGGTTCAAGGAAAAGCCACACCAGGACGTGCGCTTCTTCCGCCGCGGCAGGAGCGGCACTTGGCGGGAACAGCTCGACGAGGCCCAGGTGCGGCGACTCATCGCCGACCATGGCGAGGTGATGCGACGGTTCGGCTATCTGGACGGGGAAGGGAACCCGCTATCCGGCTGAGCATGCGGGTCCGCCTCCGCGTGCAGAAACCCGCCCCGCAGCATTTGCGGCGTCGCCACCTCCCAACCGCTGTTGCCCTCCAGCAGCCGCGGCCCCTGCGGGGTCACCACCCAATCCCAGGCGATGGCCCACAACTGCGGAAACCGCCCATGGGCGCGGTGGCAGGCCTCCACCAGCTCCGGCCAGTGAGGTACCGGCGTCTCCGGCGCCAGCTGCTCCATCACCGCGGTGTAGCGCTCCTCCCCGGCCCGATCCAGCGGAAAACCTCCGGGCAACGGCAGGATCCCGCCGCCATCGGGCGCGACAGGCAGGATTAGATAGCGGGGACGGCCTCTCCGCGGATCCCAGCCGGCCGGAAGTTCCAGGGTGGCGCAGAGACATTTCACCCGCTCCCCGAGTCGGTGCGAAATGTAGCGTAGGGTAATCGCATCCCCGCCCACCGCCAGGGGCGCCAGCGCGGGGTGGTTCTCCAGGCAGGGCTGGACCAGGGCGTCGTCCTGCCCGCGCAACGCCCGCCAAGCGAGCTCGACCGCCGCGGGATCGCTCAGCGGCTGCCCGTCGAATCCCCGCCCCCGGAGCTCCTCGCCCTGGCGCCATACGGTGAACGCGCCGATCCCCCGGTTGCCCGAGCGGGTCTTGCAGAACAGCCGCCCCCCCTTCGCCAGCCAGGAGGAGAACGCGGCATCACCGCCCCGGGGAACGCAGGCCAGGGTCGGAACCGTCGGCACCCCCAGCGCCGCCAGCACCTCATCCAACCGCGGCTTGTCCGCCAGCAACGCCACCGCTTCCCGCCCGCCGCCCAGGCCCCGATTACGCCACCGGTGATAGGCGGCGACCTCCGGGACGAAAACATAGTCCCATGCCCGCGCCGGATCGAGAAGGAGACGGTAGCGGTAGACCTCGCCGGGCGGGATGCCGTGGCCAAGCGAAAGGGCCACCAGCCGCGCCAACTGACGCGCGCGCGACAGGCCGCCGCGGGCTTCGGTCTCGCCGCTCCGGGCTCGCCACACCCGCCACACCGCCCGCCAGCCGGAGAAACCGACCCAACGCAGCCACAGCCACAGCTCGACCGCCAGCCACACCGCTCGCGGCCAGTGGGGCCGGGCCTCCCACCACAGCCGGCGGTGCAGACGAACCCGCTCATCCGCACCCGGCCAGAGATAGCGCCAGCTGACCACGCCGTGGGGCAGGGGGGTGCGCAGCAGTGCCCGGATCCGCCGGCTCCAGGTGGCCACTAGTCCACCGGCTCCCCGTACAGCCAGTGGTTAAGCCAGCGAACGGCCCGGCTGGTACGGCGGAAGGGAATACGGAAATCGGCCGGGACCTTGCCCCGGGCCGCCCGTTCGATCTGCTCGCGCCACTTCTCCCGATCGAGCAGCTCCTCCAGCGCCGGGTGCAGGCGGGCCTCGTGGCGGCGGGCCCGCTCGCTGGCGCTGACGACGCCGCGATCGTGCCGCCTCTCAAGCGGGGCCGCATAGCCCATATCCTTGTTCGACGCCCAGACGGCCCGCCGGGGCACCGTGCCGTCGATGGCGCGGCGGTGAAGATAGCGGCCGACTCCCCCGGGGCCAACCTTTTCGATGCTCGGCGTGGAGAGGTACTGCTGGACCAGGCGCACATCCCACAGCGGCCAGCGGTAGTCGACCCCGTAGGAGGCGGCCACCAAGGTACTGTTCTCCAGCCGGGTGGGGATGTAGGGCATCTGCAGCAGGCCGTCGACGATCCACTGGTTGATCCGTCGGTAGGGAGCGTCGTAGCGGGCCGTCTCCAGGTACTCGCGATGCAGACCGAGCCGCTCCACCACCTCGGGGCGCAACGCCTGGTGGGGCCAGCGCAGGGTCCAGGTGCGGAGGAAATCGGGCCGGTAGTCCGGACTGCGACGGCCGAGGGTGGCCGCCTTGCCCAACCGCAACAGGCGGGTCAGCGGATTGCCCGGCAGGATTCCCCACAAGGCGCCGTAGGCGTGCCGGTCGAGCAGCTCCATGCGCAGCTGGGAGCCGGGGTTGGTCACCACCTCGTCGCCACCGAAACCGGAGAACAGGGTGCGGATGCCACGCAACCCGCACTCCTGGTAGAAGGGGGCATAGCCGGTGCCGTCGCCGTGCTCCTCCGGGTAACCCAGCACCTGGAGGCCGCGCAACTGGCTGGCCGAGTCGACCCCGTCGAAGGCCTCCGGGGCGGTGATCAGATAGTTGTGGCGGATCCCGCTCGCCCAGCAGTTCTCCAGGATGAAGGCCGGCTCCCGCTCGCAATAGGCGAAGCCGAAGCCATGCAGGCGCTCGGCGGGATCATCCAGTTCGCGGGCCAGATAGGCGATGACGGTGGATGAGTCGACGCCGCCGCTGTTTTCGCTGCCCAGGGGGTAGTCGCTGGGCACCCGGCAGCGGATCGCCTCGTCGAGCACATCGCCGTAGGCCTCCAGCCACTGCGGATCGCGCCGCACGGCAGGCGGGGCGTCATCACGCCAGGCATGCCAGCGGCGCAGGCGGGTTCGCCCCTCGCCGTCCGCGACCAGGCAGTGTCCGGCGGGGAGTTTGCGGATCTCCCGGTAGCCGGTGCGCTCATGGCTCTTGGAGAGGCCGACCAGGTAGCGCGCCATCCAGTCGAGGTCGGGGGTGGGTTCCAGCCCCTCCAGGCCGCGCAACGCAGCGGCGGCGGTGGCGAACAGCAGGCCCCGATCCGAGGGCCAGTAGTAGAGGGGTTTCACCCCCAGGGGATCGCGGGCCAGGAACAGGGTGCGGGCCTCGGTGTCGACGACCGCCAGGGCGAAGTCACCCAGCAGCCGCTCCGGCAACCCTTCGCCCCAGCGGCGCCAAGCCGCCGCGACCAGCGGGGCATCGGGGAGTGTGGCCAGACGGCCGGCGTCGACGCCCACCTGCCGGGCCAGCTCGGCGCGGTTGTCCAGCCGCCCCCAGAAAGCCACCGCCAGCGCCCCCTCGCGCCACGGGGCCTGCGTGGCGTGGCTCGACCAGGGGAGATTGAAGCGCTGGGACTCCACCAGCAGGGCCGGCGCCCGCGACCAATGGCCGGCGAGGTCCGGCGCCAGGAAGGGGTGGAGGCGCTGAAGCCAGCGCTGCGGATCGATCCAGCTCGTTGGGGGCGATGCCCCGAACCGGGCGAACAGGCCGGCAAACATCTTAGAGTGCCTTATGCCTGCGGAGTACGGAGGGGGGGATTCAACCGGGAGAAGGAGGTAGCGCCATCAACGTAGCGGCCCCTGGGAACCAACCGCCTCGCGTCGCAGGCGTATCGACGCGGAATCCCGCAGGTCATCTCAACGCGGGACCGTGCTGATCAATCGATGGGCCTGAAGTTCGCCGATGAAGGCGATCATGTCGGCTTGGCAGGTGGCCTCGTCCACATCGAATTCCGCGCAAACGGCGCGGACGATCTCCTCGATGGAGAGGGGGTGCTCCAGCAACTGCCAGACGCGTGAACCGACACCGCCGATGCCGAAATATTCGCCTCGCTCAATGCTCATCATCACCGTATCGCCATCCATGTCGGCGGCGACCAGATCGGGGGAGCGGACATAAGAGACGAGCGAGTCGGATGCAGACATTGGGGGACCGTTGTTGGACACGACTGGTTAACAATTTCAAAGTGGGGAGCTGTGCTCCGGCAACCGACAGCACACGCCAGGAAAGGCATGTCGTCAACTGGGACCGTATGCAGGCCCTCCCGTCTCGCCGGGGCTGGGGGATTTCCCCTCCGTGGCGCCTACTCCCAACTTGCATACCGATGGGGGGACATAGCGCAGCTTTTGCCGGCGCTCCACGGCAGCATAGGGGGGAGCTTCGGGGTGGGGCGCGGAGTCGACTTCCCCTTGCGGACGGTTATTACACTGTTGTTTCATTTTGACTTCCTCCTGAACGTCCAAGCCTCAAGACCAGTCCCGCGAACGCCGACCATCATAGCGAAAAATGCGGTTCACCATCAAAACCTGTTGATAGTCTCAGGCTCGGATGGATCGGCGCACAGGATACCGAAAGAGGGCACCAAAGAGTACCACGAGACCAGCGACGCCTACACCGTCGCCAACGGTGGGGCGGCAGCGAAAAGAAACGACGCGGGAAATCACAAGCGACACCGCTACCCCGTCGTGCAAATGACACGCCGGGAAGGCGTATCCAACGGCGCGGAAAATGCGTCGGAAGACCGACCCGCAGGCGCGCACTCCCAACGAGTTGACAGCGCCAAAGAGCGTGCGGATACTCCGAACGACCGGTCAGCTCCGCTAACCTGGGACCGGCCGGCCCCACCACCCCACACCAACGAACAATCAAGTCAGGGAGACGCCCCTATGTCAACCCCTTTCATCGGAGAGATCAAACTCTTCGCGATCAACTTTGCGCCGGAGGACTGGTCCGTCTGCGACGGCCAGGAGCTGCCGATCAGTCAAAACGCCGCGCTTTTCTCGCTGCTCCAGGAGCAGTTCGGCGGCAACGGCAACACCACCTTCAAACTGCCGGACTTCCGCGGCCGCGTCCCGGTCCACCCCAGCGGCGACTATCCCTTCTACCAACAGGGCTTTTTCGGCGGCTCTGAGACGGTCATCCTTAGCCAAGATGAGTTGCCCGCCCACCGCCACACCGCCCAAGGCGTCACCGCCGACGGCGTTGTTGCAGCAGGCGTAAGCAGGGTCCCCGCCAAAGCGATCGACGCCGTCACGAACCAGCCTACGAACAACTGGAGCGCCCCCCCCGCCAACCTCGTCGAGATGGCGCAGGGCTGCATTTCCCCCACCGGCGGCGGTCAGTCGCACGCCAACGTCCAGCCCAGCACGGTCCTGCTGTTCTGCATCTCGCTGGCCGGCCTCTATCCCCAGCGCGGCTAACCCACCCGATTTCCAGGAGAAAACAAGATGACTGAAGGATTTCTCGGCGAGATTCGAATGCTCCCCATCCAATACACCCCGCAGAAGTGGACCCCCTGCTACGGTCAGCTGATGACCATTACGGGATACGAAGACCTCTACTCGGTGGTCGGCACCGCCTACGGCGGCGACGGGCGGACCAACTTCGGCGTACCCGACCTGCGCGGCCGTATCCCGATGCACCGCGGAACCGGGCTCGGCCTGACCCCGCGCCTCCAGGGGCAGATGTTCGGGGTGGAAGGCGTCACCCTGGACATCGACCAGATCCCGAACCACAACCATGAGTTGATGGCGAACTCGGGCGCGGCGACCAACGAGCTCCCCACGAACAACGTATTCTGCAAAACGACCTACACGTCCTACGGGGAGTACGTCAGCAACCGGATGGGTCAGTTCAACGACGCCTTTCTGCTGCCGACAGGCAGCGGGGGAGAGCACAGCAACCTGATGCGTTTCGCAGTGGTGCCCTTTTTCATGTGCATCAAAGGCGTCTACCCGAAACGCTCGTAGCCGACATCAATTATCAGGAGAATTCATCATGGCTGACCCGTTTCTTGCGGAGATCCGCATACTGCCCTACTACTTCGCCCCGGAAGACTGGGCCTACTGTGAGGGGCAGATCTATCCGATCCAACAGAATCCCGCCCTCTACTCCCTGCTCGGCATCACCTGGGGTGGCGACGGGCGCTCCACCTTCGCCCTGCCGAACATGCTCGGCCGGGTGCCGATGGGCAATGGCACCGGCCCCGGCCTGACTCCCCGCATCCAGGGACAGACCGGAGGCTATTCCGAGATCCAGCTGACCACCGGCCAGATCCCGAGCCATGATCACGACGTAAACGTGCGGAAAGGCCCCGGTGAATCCACCAATCCCGAAGGCCTGTACCCCGCTTTCAATACCGAAGTCTATCCGAACGCCACCCTGTGCTATGAGGCCCCCGATGGCACCGACTACGTCAACATGGCCCCTCAGCAGGTCAGCGTCACCGGCGCCAGCGAGGGGCATGTCAACACCCAGCCCTGGCTGGCCGTGAACTTCTGCATCTGTACCGACGGCTACTATCCGCCACGCTCCTGAGCGAGGTTGGCGGCCCGGGGCGGAACCCGTTCGCGGTTCCGCCCCTTTCTTTTCCGACGCACCCGTCCCACCGTTTCGAGCCCTTGCGACCATGCCCCACGTATTCAACCCCATCCCCTTGCCCGCCCTGCTGTTGGCCCGGGGCGTCGCTTTCCGCGAGATGACCGACGACGACCTGCCGGCGCTGAAACGCATCTTCGTCTCCGGCCGCTGGGACGAGATGGCGCGCCTGGAGGACTGGAACGACGCCCAAAAGACCGCCTTCCTGGAGCAGCAGTTCGACTTGCAGCACCACCACTACGCCACCTACTTCGTCGATACCGACTTCGGCGTCTTCGTCGCCGGCACGGAGGTGATCGGGCGGCTGCTGCTGGACCGGCGCGCGGACGACCTGCGCATCGTCGATATCCAGTTCGGCGAGGGGTGGCGCGGCCGCGGCCTCGGCTCGGCGGTGCTGCGCCAGCTGAAAGAGATCGGCCGGGAGAACGGGCAGAGCGTCTCGATCCACGTCGAACACCTCAACCCCGCGCTACGGCTCTACAACCGGGAAGGTTTTCTGGTGACCGGCCAGGAGGGCCCCTACTGGCTGATGCACTGGTTTCCGGAGGGACATCCGGGATGGAACGCCGACCTCAAGCCCGCCCCGCTGCCCGATTTCGGCTGGATCCGCGACGGCTGGGATAGCGCTCCGTCCAACTGACAATCACGGATGCAGTGGGCCCGCGGAAAGGGAAAGGGCCGCAAACGAAAAAGGCGCCTTGACGGCGCCTTTTTTCTCTTCACCCGATCAGGTCCGGATCAGTTGAAGACCGCCTGGTAGGTGACGCAATCCTTGTCGTCCTCCGCCACCGGCACGATGAAGATGTCGGCATCGCCGAAGGTGTCGTTCTTCACGTTGTAGGTGGCCTGGGGCGCATACTGCGTCGGCTCACCCTTGAAGAAGACCGAGAACGGCTCGCGCTTCGCATCCGGGGCCTTGCGGTCGGCGGGTGCCATACGCACCTGGGTGAGCGTCAATTTCATCTGCCCGTTATTGACGGTGCAGGTAAACTCCTGCTCGACGCATTTCTCGAAATCGGCGTGGGTGATTTTGCTCAGGTCCATCAGATGCCTCCCTCGGCTTAAACGGGCTGTTTGTCGGTGTTGGATCGTTAGAATAGCCGCCCCCCGACCGCCGTGTAAAGCCGCGGTTACGTGAAAAAAAGGGGGCGATTTCCGGGCGCCGTTCGCGGCCGCGAGAGACGCTCGGCGATACACGTGCAGCGGCCGAAACGGGCGTGCCCCCCCCCGGAAGAAACCCACCACGCCAACCCCACCACAACCCCGGATCTCCGGCGAATTCGGACTGCGGTCAGCGAAACCACACGGTGTAGTTGATCCTCACCCACTCCCCCATCGCCTCGGCCATCGGCTCGACCTCGTGGGCGGTACCTGCGTAGGGATCGAACAGCAGCAGGCGGTTGCAAATCGGTTCGACGAACTGGCGGCCGCCGTCGTTGCCGAACATGACAAAACGTCCGTCGTACTCCGGGCGCCACTGCTCATGTAGATACAGGACCATGCAGGCGACACGATTTTCCGCTGCATCGCTGTGCCGACGGAGAAAATGACCCCGGTCGAGCCACTTCAATTTGATACCCTCCGGCTCGCGGGCCGGCCGGCCGACGATGGCACTCAACCACGCAAGGAACGGTGCCGAACGCATCAACATGCGAAAGGCGGCATCCAGCAACACGGGTCCGCTCATTTCGTAACCGGGCTTGGGACCTTGGTAGATGCGTTCGGAGATGAATCGCCGCCCCTCGGGTGCCGCCTCGAAGGTCGCCTCATCCACCCAGCCTGGCGGATCGTAAAGCTTGTGAGCCGGTTCCATCCGGCCCTCTTCGAGCACCAGCGTGCGGATGGCGGCGAGCCGCTCGGGCTCCAGAAACCCGTCCAGGTAGAGGTAACGGTCGGGGCTACCCTGAAAACGCCGCGCCGCCTCGGCAATGGCCTCCGGGGTCAGATGGGCGGGCTGAATCCAGCGACCCAACGATTCCAGGTCGGTCGTCGACAATGCAATGGACAACGTTCTCTCCTTTGGCTTCAAGCGCGGGTTGTAACCGGCGGAACGGGGGGCATCACCGCCATCACGCCTCGCCGAGGAAGGTGATGGTCATGGTCTGGTTGTGCAGTTTGCATTCGGTGGTGGTGGAAAAGGGGGCGATCTCGCCGTAGGAGTAGAACCCGGCCAGGGTGGTGGACTCGCCGAGCACCCCGGCCACCGCCTCCACCTCGTCATCGACCTGGTCGCCCATCACCAGCTTGCGACCGACGCAGCTGACCAGGATCGCCAGCCCGCCGCCGGTGTCCGGCGGGAGCAGCGAGAGGGTGCGCCGCGCCGCCTCCTCGGCGCCCTCCACCAGCGCATCGTTGGTGGCATGCATCAGCCGCAGGTAGCCGTCGGGATCGATCTCGCCGGCCAGCGTCACGCTCCCCTCGGCCTCGTCGACGCCGAGGATGGTGCGGATCAGGCCCGCCGTGCTGTGGTCCTCGCGCAGCATCTCGAAGGGGAAGAGCAGCCCCGAAGCGGGCAGCCCCTCGGCGTACTCCCCCAGGTAGTCCTTGTAGACCTGGAGCGCGGGGGCGCCGTCCAGCTCGTAGAGCACGTTGCCCGCGCAGCGGGTCACCTTGCGCGGCGGGCCGAAGGAGGACCAGCCGCCGAAGGAGCCGTAGCCCAGGGTCAGTGCCTCGCCGTAGAGCCCCACCGCCACCACTTCGTTATCGGAGACCCCGCCGGGGGAGAGGGTATAGGTGGTGCGGAAGGCACCGTTGTCCCCCGCCAGGCCGCCGGTGATCGGGATCCCCCACCCAACCACCGCGATCACCCCGGAGATCAGCGCCGAACCGTTGATCGCCACCCCCTTGCCGAACAGCAGCACGCCGCGCAGCTTGGGCCGGGCGAGCGCCTTGCCGAGACGCACCCCGGCGTTGAAGGAGTTCTCCATGGCCTCCACCGGCGCGGCGGCCACCGTCACTCCCACCCGTTCGAAGCGCACCGCGGTGACCACCGCGGTGTGTTCCGTCACCCCCTCGCCGGCGATCTCCCCGGCGGTGCTGCACCCCACCTGCAGGGCATTCGGGCAGCACTCGCGCAGCCGCGTCGCCAGCGGCGAATCGGTGAAGTATTCGACGCTCGCGAAGATCAGGATCAGCTGCGGCTCCAGCCCCTCCAGGGGGGCGAGGTCGGCGCGTGTGGGGGAGGTGGAGTCGATGACGAGCTGGCGGGTCTGCATGGGCGAGGATCTCCGTCCTGCGAAGGGGTGGATATCGGGCTGTTCGTTCGCCGCCGGAGCGACCGCGGCGGGAAGGCGGTATTATCCCCGGCATCCCGCGCGGTCGGCAAATATCCGGCGGCCACGACAAACCACAACGCCACCTCGCGAAAGCGCGCTGGCGAACCGCGGAAGTTGGTGAAAAGAGGTGGAGACGATGAAGGAGGAATTTGCACAGCGCTTCACGCAACACGGGGTTGCCGTCGTCGAGGGCGCGGTCCCGCCCGCCGCGCTACGCTGGGCCAACGAGACGGTGGGGCGCTTCATCGACCGCCAACTGACCTACCCCCCCGCTCCCGGGGTGGCCCGCGTCGAGCACGACGGACGCAACCACGTCATCAGCATCGGCCGACTGGTGCCGAACCTCGGTGCGCTACCCCTCTATCTGATGGGGCTGCCGGCGGTGGCGGAGGCGGCACGTGCCGCCTGCGGTCCCGACGCGGTGTGCACTCACGACTGGATGGTGGTGAAGAGTGCCGGCGACGGCCAGCGGATCGACTGGCATCAGGATATCGCCCACGACGGTCGCCACACCGCCGTCAACGTCGGCATCCACCTCGATGAGGTCGGCCAGGACGCGGTTCGCTTCATTCCCGGCCCCCGCCGGGGCGTGGCGGATGTCGGCGCGCTGCGCGAGCAATACGACTACGACTCCCCGGGCTTGATCGCGCCCACCCTCTCCGCCGGCGACCTCGCCGTACACGATGTGCTCCTGGTCCACGGCTCGCCGCCGCTCGCCCACGGCCGGCGCAAAACCCTCTACCTGGAGTTTCGCGATCCCGCCATGCTCGTGGACCACCCCGGCATCCCGGCCGCCTACGTGGCGCTGCGACATCGGCTCCTCGCGGCGGCGCAACGGCTGTATCAACGGCTGGGCGATGCGCCGGAGGGCGACCCGGCGACGCTGCTGGACGAGGAGAGCCGTCAACTGATCGAGGCGCTGGAAACCCACCAGATCTTTCTCGAACCGGCCAATTACGGCTATTTCGGCGGCCAGTATTAGGGGCGCGGATCCGCCACCGGAGTCGCCTCGATCGTCCCGCGCAGCCGCCCACCTCGACCATTCTTCCCTCTTCCAGCACGACGATGCGATCGGCGGACGCACGGTGGGGAAGCGGTGGGCAACTACCAGCAGCGTGAGGTCGCCGTGGAGACTATGTTCTAACGCCCTTTGAAAGCCCCGTAACCGGCCGCGCCCTTCCCGACCCGCGGGACCCGTCTCGCTCAGTGCAACTTCGAGGATTAGATCGGGCTCTCCGGGACTTCGGCGATCTCCACGTTCGGGATACGTGCCGACTACGCCCTCGATGTTCCGCCGTCCGTGGCAAGGATGAGGTTAGAAGAGCGCCATCCGGCCGAGCTCGACCGCCCCCTACCGAAAGATCTCTTCGATCTGCTCGGCGCTCAGGATCCGGTCGGACCACTCCAGCAGGGTGTCCGTATCCGCTTTCTCGATACGATCGCGGTACGTAGCGGCAATATCGTCGCCGAATTTTCGCTTCACCTGCCTCAGGAGCACGGCAGCCTCTCCCTGCTGCATTCCCTGCTGCATTCCCTGCTGCATTCCCTGCTGCATTCCCTGTTGCATTCCAAGCCCATAGGAGGGCAGGTCGGAGTACTTGACTTGGCTGAGCATGGCTTCTTCCTCTTGAAGGATCTGTTGCAGGTCACGGTTGGTCGAGAGGATCTCGAGCATAACCAAGTAATCACGAAAACGCGCCTCGTTTTCCCCCAGCAATATTCGGAGACGCTCGAGAATATGGCGCACGACGACCCTTTCCGGCTTCCCTCGGAAATCGCACAGGATCGCCATCACCAACGCATCGGGGTTGTCTTGGGACAGCAGGCGCTCGCAATCGATCGCGTGCATGTCCAGCACCTGGTACCGGTAGGAGAGGCCCGGCTCCTCGAGTCCGTCGACCATATTCAGGTTCGGACGACCGATGTAGACAAGGTATTGCCGTATCGGGAGTCCAGGATGGGCGAGCGCAATATCCGTACGGTAACGCAGCATTCGCCAGGGCATCTCGTGCTGATTGTCGTTCTGGATCTCGATATGCAGCAGAAATACCCCGTCGGCACCGCGCACTTTCACCACCAGATCGGCGCGCCGCTGCTCGACCCGTTGGATCTCGGTATCCACCAGCTCGGCTTCATCCACGTCGAGGCCGAACAATAGGCGGGCGATGTCCAACGCGATGCGTTGAAGCAATTGTTTCGAAATAATGTCTTTGGCGGTCATGGTGATCGCAATTCTACACCGGTCGCCGCTGGCCTGAGGGCTCAGTGCAGCTTCGAGGAGTAGATCGGGCTCTCCGGGAGCGCAGCCAGTACGGCAATCACCGCGAACCTCTCGACATCGTTCTCGCGATCGATCGCCTCCCATGCCTCCCTCCACAACACGACTCCGTTCTCCCGGGCATACCGGCCGATCATCTCTCGATAGCGCCGCATGTCGGCACCCGCGAACCTTCCCGCATCGGCACTCAGAAGGCGGCCGATCTCCGTACCGAAGGCCCGTGCCGTGGCTTCCGGCTCGACGATCGCCAAACGTTGCCCTTCGATTTGACGCAGGATGTAGCCGACACCCATGTCATGGCCCTTTTCGCCAAGGGGGCGGGTGTGTTCTCCGGATCTCGGGCTCGGTTCCCTTTTAGGCAGCTAGAAGAAATAACTTGAACATTTATCCCGCCCGCTTTAGTTGAGGCCAAAGTGTTCAAGTTATTTTTGCTAGGATCCTTAGGCGGTGTCTCCGCGACTGATACGGATTGGGCCGGCCAAGACGATACGGGACGGAGTAGCGTCAAAGCAGCGAAAATCCTCGCAGCACTCCCGCCAGCTTCTCATCCTCCTTGGCCATCTCCCGCAGCATCTTCACCAGCCGGGTCAGTCGCGAGCCGTCCTCGTGCTGGAGCTCTCAGGAGCCTGTCGGACTATGGATGAATCGGCCGCGAAAGCGGGATGACGACCCCGCGACTCGATCCCCCATAGCCCGACAGGCTCCTAGGGCGCTGGTCGAAACGCGCTGCCGGCGGGATATCGAATACTGGTCCTATCGATTCTGACTTCCCGTAGGTCGGCGCTACCGCGCCGACACGAACGAGGGCAGCGGGCTTACGGCTTCGACGATCACGCGGAATGGAACGCTCCATTCGGGAAGCACGGCGGATACAACGGAAGAGTGGTGCCTCCGTTTCCGTCGGCGCGGTAGCGCCGACCTACGCCACCTCAAACATCGGACACCACGAACCGGAAAAGCACTCGGGGAACGAATAGAGATGCAAACGGCACTTGAGCGGGATTTTGCGCAGACCGGGATCACCACCGTCTCGGCCGGCAGTCTCACCATGCACGACGTACTCCTGGTCCACGGCTCCCCCCCCTTGGCCCACGGACGACGAAGAACCTTGTATCTGGAGTTTCGCGATGCCGCCCTGGTGGCGAACCACCCCGGCTCCCCCCCCCCCCCCCGAATACATCGCCCTGCGACGCCGGCTCCTCGACACCGCGCAACGCCTCGCCGGACGACTGGGCGAACGGCCGGAGGGCGACCCTGCAGCGCTGCTGGACGACGAGGCGCATCGGCTGATCGACGCGCTGGATGCACAACGGGTGGATCTCGATCCGGCCAACTACGGCTGGTAAGCCCCCCTCGATCACCCGGTGCAGCGCTCACCCGCGCTTCTCCTCCCTCTTCAACCACCAGCGCCTGGGAGCACCTCAAGGCGCCGATGGAGCGTGCCGTGAACAACCATGAACGCGATGCGCCGGTAGAACCGATGGCACAGATGATCGGAAAAACCGAGGCGTAGGCGAGCGAGACGATCGACGAATCCGGCGTGATCCGCCAGAGCGAGGAACAGGCCGCCGCTATTCTCCTCGAATTTTCAGAAAATCGGGGCCGCCCTCCTGCCCTCCCGCGACTCAATCCACCATAACCCGACTAGCCCGCGCACCGTCACGGCTGCCCCCACGGCCACCCCAACTTTGGTCTGATATACTGCGAACATCCTCACTCCCCGAAGAGACGCCCCCATGGCACTGGCGGAAGAAGACATCCTGTTCATCAAGGAGCACATCGGCGAATGGCTGGCGGAGCGCAGCCTCGGCAAGCCGCCCGCGGTCTACGAGGTCGAGTTGCGCGAGCGGATGGTCCGTGTTGAAGAGGAGCTCAAGCACCAGCGCGAGCTGATGCGGCAGGGATTCGAGCTCATGGAGAAGCGCTTCGAAGAGCAGTCGGACGCGATGGAGAAGCGGTTTGCAGCCGTCGACCGACGCTTCGAGGAGCAGCGCGACGCGATGGAGAAACGATTCGAGGCCGTCGACAAGCGCTTCGAGGCCGTCGACAAGCGTTTCGAGGCCATCGACACGCGTTTCGAGGCCATCGACAAACGTTTCGAGGCGGTCGACAAACGCTTCGAGGAGATGGGCCGGCGAATGGACCGCTTCATGTTCTGGTCGTTCGGCACCACCGTAGCCGTGGGCGGGCTGGTGGTGACCATCCTCAAGGTATGGAATTAACGATCATGGACGGAGGTCGAGCCACCCGGACGATGAAAACCGGGTAGGGTGTGCCGACGATAGGAGGCGCACCGGTCGGAGAGGACAGAGCGCCTCGTACCTCGGCACACCCTACGATCGCGTCCGCATCTCCGCGTACTTTCACAGCGAGGGACGCGGAAAGAACAAATCACCCCACATCAATGCAATCAGCATCACGCCTTGCGGAAGCAGCGAGAGGGGCTCAGTGCAACTTGGAGGAGTAGATCGGGCTCTCCGGGACGGGGCCCTCGCCGAAGGTGAGCGGCTGCACCGCTTGCAGAAAGGCGTCCTGCGGCGTCCGCCGCAGCACCCACGAGCGCCGCTGTGCGCCGATGCCCGCGGTGATGCCGCCGGTGACGACGCCTTCTTCCCCCCACGCCACCTCGGCCGCATCGTCGAACAGCAGGTCGTAGCGGCTCTGCGGCGCTTCGCCGAGCAGCAGCAGACCGCGGCCGTCACGGTAGATATAGAACTCGCTGCAGCGGGAAAAGGCGAGCTGCTCCTCCAGCAGCTGGGCACAGACGGGATCACGCCGCCACGCGGGTCCATCGCCTGCGGCGGGAGCGACGTTGTCGATGAACCACTCGCGGTTCAATTCCTCGATGATGGCGGGGATACGCAGGCTCGCCCCTTCTTCATACTTGGGGATGAAGCGGTCGATGTAGCCCGCCTCCACCGCCTGCCTCACCTTTTTGACGCGCGCCGTGGCACTGTAGATGATCCCCTTCAGCGGGTAGAGGCGGAGCAGTCGGCGGGCCAGCGCAACGCCGTCGTCACCGCGCAGTTCGTAGTCGCTGAACAGCAGCGTGATCAGATCGAAGCGCCGCGGGTCGCGAGGATCGCCGTAGACCGGGGCATCGCCGGCATCGGCCGCCGCCGGCCGCAACGCCTGGCGATAGACCTCCTGCAACCGCTGCGGATCGTCGAAGACGCGGGGGCGACACATCCGCGGGAAATGCAACGCCGTCAGTTCCAGGGCCTCCCGCGCGGAGTCGATCACGCAGACGGTGGTGGGGTGGCAGTAGAACGGGATGACGGGGTATCGTTCACGAAAGTTCGCATTGTCCATTTTTCTTTATATTTCATAGTGATCGCTAATGCGATAGCGGGCGTCTCTCCGGGAAGGACCCTTCGCCGAAGGAGAACGGCCGCACCGCTTGCAGATAGGGATCGGGCCGGCCAGAAACGATACGGGACCGACCGTCAAAGCAGCGAAAATCCTCGCAGTACTCCCGCCATGAGGGCCATCAGCCATTCTTTGCGCATTGTCTCAGTCTCGCATGTTCGGGTTATTGCCGTGAGGGTACGAGTATACCAGTTGACTCCCGATGCCCTGCCCGTTTGATAGCGATGGGTGCGGCACGCGCGGAGTCGTGCGCGGAGTGAAACCGCCACGGAGCATCAAGGAATCGGTGTCCGAATAGAGCGAATCGAGAAAGTGGGCTCCTCTCCGAAGATCTCCTCCTGCGGCGCATCCGCCGCAGGGGCTCCATCGACCATCCGGCGCAGCCGCCCCCCGCTCTTTTCGGCCAGTTCCTGCCACCCCCCCACTTCGACCACCCTACCCTCTTCGAGCACGACGATGCGATCGGCATGGCGCACGGTGGAGAGGCGGTGGGCGATCACCAGCAGCGTGAGATTGCCGTGCAGCGCGTCCAGCGCTTCCTGGATCAGCCGCTCGTTCTCGCGGTCGAGCGCACTGGTGGCCTCGTCGAGGATCAATAGCTCCGGCTCCTGCAGCAGTGCGCGGGCAAGCGCGATGCGCTGACGCTCACCGCCGGAGAGCCGCACCCCCCGCTCCCCCACCACGGTGTCGATCCCCTCCGGCAGGGCGGCGACGAAGCCCTCGGCGGCGGCCAGCCGCAGCGCCCGCGCCAGGGCCGCCTCGTCCACCTCGGGGGCGGCCCACAGCAGATTGGCACGCACCGTATCGTGGAGCAGAAAGGTCTCCTGGGGAACGTAGGCCACCCGTCGGCGCCAAGCCCGGCGCAGCCCCCCCTTCAGGGGCACACCATCCACCGAGATGCATCCGGCGTCGGCCACCAGCAGCCCGGCGATCAGATCCGCGAGCGTCGACTTGCCGCCGCCGGAGGGGCCCACCAGGGCCACCGTCGCGCGGACCGGGATATACAAATCGATTCCCGCAAGCACCGGTTGCGCGCGCTCCTTGCGATAGCGGAAGGCGACCCCCTCCAGCCGCAGCCCGCGCCGGAACGGGGGCGGCTCGACGGTCTCGTCCGGCGGCTCCGCCGCCTCCGCGCAGGCCGTCTCCATCGCCCGGAAGGCGGCGTAGGCGGGCAGCATGTGGAGGATCTGCTGGTAGTTCTGCTGGAGCCCGGAGAGCATCGGCGCCAGCCGCGAGAAGATGGCGATCAGCACCAGCAGCTCCGTCGCCGGCAGCCGCACCCCCTCCACCGCCCACCACACCATCATCGCCAGCACCGCCGCCGCCCCCCACTGGTAGACCACGCGAGCCAGCCCGTGCAGGCGCTGGAAGGCGAGCTGGGCTCGGCGCTGGCCCTCGGCGTGGCGGACGAACTGCTCCACATGACGCGCCTCCGCGCCGTGGGCCTTGGCCGCCTTCATCCCTCCCAGCAGCTCGCTCGAGGCGGCAAACAATTGGCGCTGGGTCCGCGAGAGGCCGCTCCCCAACTCGACGGTACGCCGCTGGATGCGCCGCAGCGGCAGCATCAACAGCACACCGAAGAGCAGCGCGACCCCGGTGAACGCGGTGGAAACCCCCACTGCCGCCAGCAGATAGGCGGCGGCCAGGGCGGCACCGGTGGCAAACTGCAGCACGTGATAGGTCCCCTGACCGATGCGCTGCACCTCACTGGTCAAGGCGTGGGTGAAGTCGGAGGTGCGGGTGAGACTGAAGAAGGACCACTCGCTGAAGGCGATGTGCCGGTAGAGCCGGCTGCGCAGGTGATCCGTAAAACCGAGGCGCAGGCGGGCGCTACGCAGGTCGCGCCAATGGGCGAGCAGCAGCTTCGCCCCGACCAGCCCGACGAACAGCGCCAGCAGGCCCGGCAGGGTCAACGGCAGGCCGAGCGTATCGAACAGCCGCCGCACGCCCTCCGCCATCGGGTGGTCGGGACGCCCCTCCAGCCCAACCAGCGCCAGCAGCGGCAGCAACAGCATCAACCCGACCCCTTCCAACAGCCCGACCCCCAACATCACCCCGAGGGTCACGGCGAGCCCCCCGCGATAGGCGGCCAGCTCGGCGAGGTAGCGACGCAACTGAACGGTGGTCTGGATCTCCATCGCCCGGGATTCTACTAGGAAGTGCGCGTGCAACGACGATAGAATCCGGGAATGGATACAGGGAAACGAGGAGAGACCGGCGTGGCGATCGACAAATCCATCGTGATCCGCCAGAGCGAAGAGCAGGTCGCCGCCGAGGTCGACGGCGAAGTGGTGATGATGAGCATCGAACGGGGCAACTACTACGGCCTCGACGAAGTGGGCAGTCGGATCTGGCAGCTGATCGAGACCCCCACCACCCTGGACGCCCTCTGCGACGCCCTCACCGCAGAGTTCGACGTGGACGCCGCCACCTGCGAGAGCGATGTGACGCGTTTTCTCGAAGAGCTCGATGAGCAGGGACTGGTACAGATCGACGACGGACGCTGATCGCCCTCCCCACCCCCGCCACGCGGCCGGCATCGCCTTCCTGCGCCGACGGCCGCGGCGGCAGTCTCAAACCGCGCTCCTCCAGCAGGCCCGCCGGCCCCGACATCCTGCGGGGTAACGGCGCGCCCTCCGCATCACGACTCGCCGAGAAAGGTGACGGTCATGGTCTGGTTGTGCAGCTTGCATTCGCTGGTGGTGGAAAAGGGGGCGATCTCGCCGTACGAGTAGAAGCCGGTGAGGGTGGTGGTCTTACCGAGCACCTCGGCCACCGCCTCGACCTCGTCATCGACCTGGTCGCCCATCACCAGCTTGCGACCGACGCAGCTGACCAGAATGGCCAGCCCGCCACGGGTATCCGCCGGGAGCAGCGAGATGGTGTGCTGCGCAGCCTTCTCGGCGCCCTCCACCAGCGCATCGTTGGTGGCATGCATCAACCGCAGATAACCTTCCGGATCGATCTCGCCGGCGAGTGTCACGCTCCCCTGCGCCTCGTCGACGCCGAGGATGGTACGGATCAGGCCCGCCGTGCTGTGATCCTCACGCAGCATCTCGAAAGGGAAAAGCAGTCCCGAGGCGGGCAGCCCGTCGGCATACTCTCCCAGGTAGTCCTTGTAGACCTGGAGCGCCGGGTTGCCATCCAACTCATAGAGCACGTTGCCCTCGCAGCGGGTCACCTTGCGCGGCGGGCCGAAGGAGGACCAGCCGCCGAAGGAGCCGTAGCCCAGCACCAGCGCCTCGCCGTAGAGCCCCACCGCCACCACGCCGACATCCGACACCCCTTCCGGGGAGAGGGTATAGGTGGTGCCGAAAGCACCGTTGTCGCCGGCCAGGCCGCCGGTGACCGGAATCCCCACCCCCACCTCCGCGATCACCCCCGAGATCAGCGCCGAACCGTTGACCTCCACCCCCTTGCCGAACAACAGCACGCCACGCAGCTCGCTGCGGGCGAGCGCCTTGCCCAGACGCACCCCGGCATCGTAGGACTCCTCCATGGTGTCGATCGCGGCGGCGGCCACCGCAACCTCCACCCGTTCGAAGCGCACCGCGGTGATCACCGCGGTGTGTTCCATCACCCCCTCGCCGCCAATCTCCCCGGCGGTGCTGCACCCCACCAGCAGGGCGTGAGGACAACACTCGCGCAGCAGCGCCACCAGCGGCGAGTCGGTGAAGTGCTCGACGCTGGCAAAGATCAGGATCAGCTGCGGTTCCATCCCCTCCAGGGAAGAGAGGTCGGCGCGGGTGGGAACGGTGGAGTCGATGACGAGCTGGTGGGTCTGCATGGGTGATGATCTCCGTCCTGCAAACGGTGGGTGATGCTTCGTGCGGGAAACAGGCGTGTATCGCCCGCCTTCGGAGCGACGGCCGGAAACCAAAGACGACCCCGAGCGCCTCCGCCACAACTTCGCCGGAAGGCGGAGGGGGAGCCATATCGTCCCTGGCGAATCCCGCCTGATCGGCCGATGTTCAGCCGCCACGATAAACCACAACGTGATAACACGTCACGACGCACCGCCAAACGCCTGCTGGAATTGGTCAACGCCACCCTGCGCGCCCCCTTCGACGGTATCGGAAAACCGGAACCCTTGAGGTACCTCGGACCCGACGTATGGTCCCGCCGCGTTACCCGGGAGCACCGCTGCGTCCATCGGGTCAAGGCGGACCGAATCGAATTTCTCCGGGGGCGCTACCACTATTGAACAGCGGCTCGCGACCCATCTGTGGGACAATGCCCCTTCGATCCCCAACCCGACCACCCGCAATGCCCTGGCTCCAACTCACCCTCGAAGTCGACCCCGACACCGCCGAGCGCGCCGAAGAGGCGCTGCTGGAGGCGGGCGCCCTCTCGGTCACCCTCAGCGACGGTGCCGACCAGCCGCTGTTCGAGCCGCCGCCGGGAACCACCCCGCTATGGCGGAGCACCCGGGTGATCGGCCTGTTCGAGGCCGACGGCGACATCGAGGCGGCGCAGGCGATCGTCGCCGCCGCCCTGCCCCACGCGCCGCTACGGCTGGAGGCGCTGGAGGACCGCGACTGGGTACGCGCCTGGATGGACAACTTCAAGCCGATGCGCTTCGGCGAGCGGCTGTGGGTGGTACCCGGCGGCTTCGAGCCGGAAGAGCCCGAAGCGGTGAACCTGCACCTCGACCCGGGGCTCGCCTTCGGCACCGGCACCCACCCCACCACCGCGCTCTGCCTGGAGTGGCTCGACGCCCACCCGCCGCAGGGACTGCGGGTGATCGACTACGGCTGCGGCTCCGGCATCCTGGCGGTGGCCGCGCTGCTACTCGGGGCGAGCGAGGCGGTGGGAGTGGACAACGACCCCCAGGCGCTCACCGCCTCGCGCGACAACGCCGCCAAGAACGGCGTGGACGCACGCCTCACGGTGCTCGCCCCCGAGGCGCCACCGCCGCAGCCGGCGGCGGTGGTGGTGGCCAACATCCTCGCCGGACCGCTGATCGAGCTGGCCCCGCGGATCGCCTCGCTGGTCCGCCCCGGTGGCGCCCTGGTGCTCTCCGGCATCCTCGCCCGCCAGGCCGAGGAGGTGTCCGCCGCCTACCGCCCCTGGTTCGAGATGGCCCCGCCGGCGAGCCGCGAGGAGTGGGTACGGCTGGAAGGACAGCGCACCGACAGAGACGGCGCCTTTTGAGCAACACCGCCCTTTCTGGTAAAAACAGACCTTGAACTGCCCCACCGGTCGACCCCGCCATGTACGCCCAGTGCCCCGCCTGCCAGACGGTCTTCAACATCAGCGACGCCCAGCTCGAGGCGGCGGCGGGCAAGGTGCGCTGCGGCAGCTGCCAGGAGACCTTCAACGCCTTCGAGCACCTGCTCGACCGGCTGCCGGGTGGGGCGCCGCCGCGCCCCGCCGCCCCGCCGCCGCTCCCCGAGGGGCCTGAGGAGACGTTCGACCCCGATCTGGACCTCGCCTCCGCCCTCGATACCCAGGAGCTGATGGGAGGTTTGGGGATCGGCAATCCGACGACCGAGCGGGCCGCCCCCACGAAGAGCACCGAAGCGCCGCCGCCCGGCGAGACCCCGGCACCCGCCAAGCCGCGCAGCGGCGGGCGCGATCTCGGCCTCCTGTGGGGGGCGGGCGCGGTGGTGATGGTGCTGCTGCTACCGCTCCAGTTCGCCTGGCTCAACCACCAGCAGCTGGCGCTGGCCAAGCCGGGGCTGCGCCCGCTGCTGGGGACCCTCTGCGCGATCAGCGGCTGCACCCTGCCGCCGCGCCGCGACCTCAAGGCGCTCACCCTGGTGGACCGCCAGGTGCGCTCCGACCCCACGGCACCCGGCGCCCTGCTGCTCGAAGGGGTGGTGACCAACCAGGCGCTGTTCGCCCAGCCCTACCCCACGGTGGAGGTGACCCTCTCCTCGCTCAGCGGCAAGCCGGTGGCGCTGCGCCGCTTCACCCCCGAGGAGTATCTGGCCGAGGCCAACCCCGACCTCACCGCCGGCCTCCCCGCCCGCGGCTCCGCCCCGCTGCGCCTCGAGGTCGCCGACCCCGGCGACGACGCGGTCTCCTTCACCTTCGACTTTCTCTGATCGCCGCAGGCCCGGCGCGGTCCGCCAACGCCCTGGAACGGGACGCGGAGGACGCGAGGACGCAGAGATCGCAACGTGGACAGCAGCGGCGGATGGGGGCGATACCTCTACTTCGGCGGCCCCGGCTACGACAGCGTCAATTGCCCTTGAGTCGCGTGGGCACCTGATGCTCGGTCCACCCCAACGTTGCCAATGCACAACCGTTGGGGTGGATGGAGCACCGGTTCCGCAAACAGGTCTGCAAGGAGACACTACCCATGAACGTGCTGCGCGCCACCCTACTATCGCTGCCGCTCCTGCTGGCGACCACCGTCAGTCAGGCAGTCGGTCTCCGCTTCACATTCCACGACGCCGAAGGGAATCCGGCCACATCCGATATCGCGGCAACCTTCGAAATCGGTGGGATCTATTTCGTCAGGATCACCGGCGGGATGCCGACATTCAACTCGTCCGAAGAGGTATACATCGACCCATCATTCTTCGATTCATCCACTGGACAACCCGACTCAGTATTGGGCTATGCCCTATACTGCGAACCCTACCTCTATCTGTTTGTGGACAGTACGGTGGAAACCCATGGAATCGAGTATCCAACGCAAAACCTTTTCCTATTCCGCTTCAATTCGGGCTCCGAGCTCGAGCTGACCCACCTCTACCGCGCCAATGATTTCTTCGACGGACTTTTCACCTATCCCGAACCCGTCGTCTACGAAATGATCGACCATTAGCCAATCCACTCTCCACACAGCCGTCACCTCGTCGATGGTGAAAGCCGGAGCAACGCCGCCCCACACACCCGAATCCGGCGAATCGCCGGTCCTCCCCGGCCGAACCGAAACACCGCTCCGGGCGGCGGGTCCCATAAACGACCAGGGAGACGCGAGATGAACACGCTCAGCGCCACGATACTATCGCTGCCGCTCCTGCTGGCGGCCACCGTCAGTCAGGCCCTTTCCCTCAAATATACGGCCCGCGATGCCCAAGGGAGGCCGGCCACCTCCGAGATCTCGGTACTCGACCAGTCCAACGGGGTCTACTCCGTCGAAATCACGGGCGGGATGCCCAAACTGGATAGGTCCGATCACGTATATATCGACACGCACTTCGGACCGCTTTTCGGACAAACGGAAACGGTCGCGGACTACGCCATCTATAACCCTCCGGCGCTGTACCTGATCGCAAACAGCCACATGTCGGGGGGCAAGGTCCTCATCCCGTCTAAGACGCTATTCATATTCCGTTTCAACCCGAGCTACGGATTCGTCTTGACCACCGCCTACGCCCACGCCTACGCCGGCACGGTGCAATATCAAGGCGAGACCGTCTTCCCGGAAATGCCCATCTACCAACTGATCGAATAACCCGCCCTCGCGGATCTCACCACGCCTCCATCACCTCGTCGACCGGGAAGGCGAGGCCGACGTTGGCCCACACGTCGTGGACCCGGCGGATCGCCGGCTCCGCCTTGGCGAACCACTCGGGGTGGCGGTCGCGCTTGTCGAAGACGCGGAACGCCTCGGGGGTGAGGCCGCTCTCGAAGCGGTTGTGGAAGGATTGCGCCTGGCGCTCCATGCGCTCGTCGCCGTAGGCGACGATGCGGGTATTGCGGTTGGCGGAGAGGCCGGTGGTGGCGACGTAGTAGTGGTACTGCTCCCAGTACTGGAGGTAGGCGTCGAAGTAGTCCAGCCCGAGCAGCTCCTCGGCGCTGAAGCCGCGGGTGTACTGGAGGTCGCGGCGCACCCAGTCCTCGATGTTGCTGCGCACGGTGAAGCGGCCGCCCGCGGGCAGCCCGCCGGACTTGTCGTAGGTGGAGATGCAGGAGGTGACCGGGTGGCGCACGGTGAACAGGTGCTCCACCGATTCGCCGAGGATGCGGTGGAAGAAGCCGCCGGCGTAGCTCCCCTTGGTGAGCTTCTTCGGCACCACGATCTTGCCGGTGTGGGGGCGGGCGTCGCCGAAGTAGATCTCGACCATGGTGAGGAACTCGGCCATGGTGTGCAGGCTGGTGGTCCAGGCGTTGACCCCGGGCTCGAAGCGGAACGGGCTCGCCTCGGGGAAGCCGTCGTGGGCGATCACGTTGGGCACCCGCTCGGGGTCGTAGCCCAGTGCGCGGTAGAGCTCCTTGGTGAGGTAGGAGCCGCCATGGCGTGGCACGCCGATGATGTTGATGAAGTGGAAGCGGAACTGGAGGTCGCGAATTGTCGCGTAGTCGCCGGTCAAGAGTGCGACGAACAGCTCGTAGGCGCGGCCCACGTGGCGCTGGCCGAGCGGCGACTCCATCACCCGCTGGGCGTTCTGCCGGGCGCGGGCGAACACCTCCTGCTGGGCGGTGCTCAGCGCCTCGCTGAGCTGGTTGTGCCAGTCGGTGGCGTCGAACGGGGTGCCGTCGATCACCTGGAGCAGGAAGTCGATGAATACCGGCGAGGCCGGAATCTGCTGGTCGGTCAGTTTGATCTCTACGCCCATGGGGTGCTCATCCGTCGTCGTATTCGTGGTCGGAAAGGGTGCTTTTTACCATGAAGGGCAGGAAGAGGAACGAAGGGCATGAAGGGTGTGACCGCCGCTCGGACAGTGTCGTAGGGTGGATAAGCGATAGCGCATCCACCGAGCGCCGATCAGGCAGAAGGGAAGCCTCGCCGGGAGGCCTCCCCTCGCGTTGCGGTGGATGCGCTATCGCTTATCCACCCTACAGCACCTGGTCGACTTCATTCCTCCTTGTCACTCCTGCGCTGCCGAATCATCTGCCGCCCGACAGACGATGCCGATCGAGCAGGCGGGTGAAGTTGTCGAGGGAGATCAGGTGGCCGTAGATGCGCGATAGCCAGCCGGCCTCCATCAGCGCCCGGATCTTCTTCGGAGAAAGGCGGTTGAGGCGCCTTTCGTCCACCCGATAGAGCTCGGTCAGGCGCAGTTGGGTCCCCCCCGGGGGCCGTGCCTGCATCTCGAAGCGCTCCAGCAGTCGGTGTTCGACCAGCGCCGCGCAGAACGCTTCGGTGGCGGGCCGGGCCGCCTCCATTTCGTCGATCAACCCCTCCACTCCCCGCCACCGTTCGGTGGCCACGCCATCGCCGTCGAGGTACGGTTCGGCCCCTTCGGTCAGTGCCTGCCCCTCGACGCAGATCAGCGGCCGCGACGCCTCTTCGGCACTGCCGCGGGCGGCCACCGTGCAGAACGGGAAGCGGCGCACATAAGCGGGGAGGTAACGCCCGTCGGCCCAGCGGCCGTCGGCCTCCAGCCAGAGGTTGCGATGCGGCTCCAGGCCGGTGAGCGCCATCGGCAGGAAGCGGTCGGCGACGGGGACGAAGACCACCGGGTAGTCGCGGCCGGCGGCGAACAGCTCGGCGCTGGCGAGCGGGATCGCGCCGAGCGCGGCGGCGAAACCGGCGGCCCGTGCCGGGTCGCAACCGCGGCCGCGGTGCAGGCGCCGGTCGAAGGGGACGATGGCCCGGTAGCCGGGGGGCGCCGGGGGCGCCTCGCTCAACGGATGCACTCGGTGGTCACCGGGGTGGTGGTGCGCGACGGAATCTCGAACTCCTCCGGGGCCTGACCGCCGCCGACGCTCCCCTCGCCACCGCCGGCGGGCAGCTCGGTACCGCCGCCCTCCCCGCCGCCGACGTCCCCCGCGCCGCTACCGTCACCCCCGCCGCCCTCCGCGGTACCGCCGGAGGCGCTGCCGGATGCCTCTCCACCCGCGCCATCCTGCTGGCCGCCCTCACCACCGCCCGATCCGCCGTCGCCCCCATCGCCACCACCCGACGCCCCGGAGGAGGAGCCGTCGTCCGCGGACTGCCCGCCGCCGTCGCCGCCCCCCTGATCTCCGCCATCCCCCCCCTCGCCGCTCGCCGCACCACCGCCGGCGGCGCCGTCGCCCTCCTCCTGGTCGCCGCCGTTACCGCCGCCGGCGGAGGGGTCGGGCATGTTGTCCACGCTCAGGATCGGCGGCGGCGTCGGCAGCGTCACCGTCTGCTGCTGGGGGTCGGTGTAGCCGAACTGACCGGCGCGGAACACCTGCCCGCCGACGCTGGTGGCGCCGGAGGTGGTGCCGGTGTAGAGGCCATCGGGGGGCGGCTGGACGCCCCGGTTCATCAGGTCGATGCAGTCGCCCTGGCAGTAGCGCCCCTGGTGGTCGGTGCCGCGGATGCCGATGGTGGCCACCGGGGTACCGATCTTGACGTTCTCCTTGTCGCGGTGGCCGATGGCGCCGGTGATCGAGCGGAAGCCGCCCTTGAGCAGGGAGAAGACGCTCTTGTCCTGCTCCGGGGTGCCGGCATCGCGGTACTCGTCGATGCGGAAGCGGGAGCCGGGGCGGAGGAAGAGAAAGGCGCCATCACTGAAGCGGATGCGCAGCGAGCTGTTGGGACCGGTGGCCAGGGTCTCGCCGGGGTAGACCACGTCGCCCCGCTGAAGCGACCGGATATCTCCGCCGGGAGCGACCGCGGTCACCTGGCCGCGGGCCATCAGCAGCTTGCCGGCGGGCTCCGCCGCGGCCAGCGGCAGGGCCGGCCAGCAAAGGACCAGCAGCAGCGCCGCGACGACGCCCCGCCCCGTGGTCGTCCAACCCCTGCCCATCAGCGGCACACCAGGGTCTGGCCGTTCACCCCGCCCCCTTCGAGGGCCATCATCGGGCGCTCCGTCAGGTTCTCGTTGCGCTCCTCCTCGGGCTGGGCCGTGTTGTCGCCTCCACTGCCCTCCTCGCCGTTCCCGTCGCCTTCGCCCTGGTTGCGGCGCTCCTCCTCGTCGTCACCGCCGGCGACCGTGGAGCCGGCACCGGGCGGAGAGTCGTCCGCGGGCGGCTCGTCATCGGGCAGGGCGCCACCGCCGGAGGCAGCGCCGTCGTCGGGGTTGGTGACGTCATTCACCGTGGACTCGACGTCGTTGACCACCTCCTGCACGCCGTCATCCGACGGGGTCGGAGTGGGTGTCGGGCTCGGGCTTGAAGTCGGGGTCGGTTCCGGGGTCGGCGTCGCCGTCGGGGTGGGCGTCGCCGTCGGCGTCGGCGTCGGCGTGGCCGTCGGGGTGGGCGTCACCGTCGGCGTCGGCGTGGCCGTCGGGGTGGGCGTCACCGTCGGCGTCGGCGTAACCGTCGGGGTGGGCGTCACCGTCGGCGTCGGTGTAACCGTCGGGGTGGGCGTCGCCGTCGGCGTCGGTGTAACCGTCGGGGTGGGCGTCGGCGTGACCGTCGGAGTGGGCGTCACCGTCGGCGTCGGCGTCGGCGTAGCCGTCGGGGTCGGGGTTGCCGTCGGCGTCGGGCCGTACGTCGGAGTCGGGGTCGGAGTCGGGGTCGCCACCACCGGCTGCGCTTCGGCCACGGTGCCGCTGGAGACCACGGTGGCCTGCACCTGGATCTCGCGGCTGCCGTCGTTGGCGTAGAAGAGGTTGAGGGCGCCGACGTCGAGGGTGCCGCCGCTGCCGCTGCCGGGGTCGTCGCCGATCACCACGTCGCCGCTCTGGCTGGTCTGGCCGAGGCTCACCGAGGTGCCGGGCCGGGAGACCGCCGAAACGAAGGTGTCGTAGGCGAAGTAGGTGATGTTGGGGTCGAGCCCGGCGCGGTGGCGGGTCGCCGGCACGCTGCTGACGAACTGGATGGTGCGACCGTTGGTGTAGGCGCTCATCTGCACCAGCAGATTGGGGCCGCTGGTGACGCTGCCGGTGAGCGCGCTGTCACCGTTGAGGTTATCGGTCTGCAGCCACAGGTAGCTGCCGCCGATGGTCAGGTCGTCGAGGTCCAGCTGTAGCGACTGGCGGCCGAGGAAGGCGGCGTTGGGGCCGGTGCTGGGGGCGGTCACCCCCTTGGAGACCATCACCTCCAGCAGTCGGCTGTCGCCGCCGATCGCCTCGCCGCTGCCGAGGGTCATGGTGGTCTGGCTGAGGGCGATCAGGCCGTAGGCGTCCATCAGCAGCGAGTCGCCGCCGATCGTGCCGGGCGCGCTGTCGTAGATGTCGCCGCCCGCGTGGAGGGTGACCGCGCCGCCACTGAGCGCATGTCCGGCGAGGACCACATCGCCCTCCGTCGAGGTCAGGTCGAGCGTGCCGGTACCACCGGCGACGACCTCGGCGCGGCCCCCGTTGAAGGTGACGCTGCCGGCATCGGCGCCGCTGCCGTCCCCCCGGGCGGCCACCTGGAGCGAGGCGGAGGAGGCCGCCGTCGCGGAGAGCTGCCCCGCGACGGTGATCCCGCCGCCATCGGCCGCCGGATTCGCGGCCACCGCTTCGAGCCCGCTGGTGAGCATCAGCGAGGCGTTGCCGGTGAGCCCGGTGGCGCTCACCCGGCTCTCCGCGGCGGTGGTTACGTAGCCGGCGGTGGCGGTGGCGAAGAGCTCGGCGTCGGCGCCGGTGGCCGACAACGAGGCGCCGCTGCCGAGAGTGAGGTAGTCGAGGCCGTGCAGCGTCAGTTGGCCGCTGCCGTAGGGGGCATAGGCGGCCAGCCGCGCGCCGTCGGCCAGCGCGATGCCGTGGCTGGCGGGGCCGGCGCCGTAGTCGGCGGCGTCGACGCTGAGGGTGGCGTCGCCGCTCAGCGACTCGGCGAGCAGCGTGGCACCGGTGCCACCCGGGGCGTCGAGGGTCACCTGGCCGGCATCCACGGAGACCGACGCCACGCCGTGACTGCCCCGCGCCAGGGCGTAACCGGCGGCGTTTTCGCTGAGCAGTTGGGCGACGTTGCCGCCGCCGTCGGTGGAGAAGCCGACGCCGAGGCCGCTGGCGGCCGGCAGCAGGCTCACCGCCCCGTCGGCGGCAACGGAGATCTCGGCGCGGTCGCTGCTCGCGTTGCCGTTGGCGACCGCCAGCAGCAGCGGCCGGCCGACGCTGTCGCCCACGGCCACGCTGGTGGAGAGGGTGCTCCCCGCCCCCTGACGGGCCCCCACCTGGACCGTGGCCCGCTCACCCGCCGCCGCCACCAGTCCGTTGAGGGTCGCGCCGTAGGTGAAGCCGAGGTTGCCGAGGACGCCGCCAACCGCTGCAGCGGTCCCCTCATTGGCGAAGTCGGTACGCAGCTGGATCGTATCGCCGAGCAGGGTCACCGTGGCATCACCGGCGGCGGTGCTGCCGTCGAGGAAGAGGGTGGCGTCGCTGCCGCGGAAATAGTGACTCGGCCGCAATCCGGCGATCAGGTTGCCGGCGGTGAAGTCGAGCGCGCCGCCGCCGGCGTCCACCGTCAGGTTGGCGGCTCCACCGGCACTGAGCGCCTCCAGGGGGGCGGCGATGGTGACCCCGACCCCCGCGACGGTGAGGGTGGCGTCGCCGGAGGCACCGGAGACCGCCGCCTGCAGGCCGCCGCCGAGTTGCGCCCCGCCGTTGGCGGCGGCGACCGAGACGGTGGCGGCGTCGTGGGCCAGGGCCCGCACCAGGGCCCCGGAGTCGAGATGGAAGGCGGAGCTGCCGGTCCCCGCGGCGGAGAGGGTGATCGAGGCGTCGACGGCGGTCCCCGCGGCATCCGCGTGACCGGCGAAGACCGTCAGCGGCGCGGGGGTGAGGTCGTTGGCGGCGTTGGCGACCCCGGCGGCGGCCGGGGCGATCGCCAGCGTGCCGGCGGCGGTGATGGTGATCGCCGCATCCTCGCCGCTGCCACCGCCGCTGGTGCCGAAGGCGGCGATCATCGGCCCGTGGATCGCCACGTCGCCGTCGTGGGCCTGGAGGGTGATCGCCGCATCGTTGCCGGCGGCGCCGATCAGACCGCCCACCCGCAGCGGCACCGACCCGCCGCTGGAGTGACCGAAGCCGGCGCCGAGGGTGAGGGTCGAACCGCTCACCGCCACCGTGCCGCTGCCCGCCCCGGCGAGGGTCGGGAAGAGCACCCCGTAGGCGCTGCCGGTGCCGCCGTTGGCGGCGAACCCGGCCAGCGGGATACCGTCGATGCTGGCGGCATAGCCGGCGTAGAGCAGCCCGTTGCCGGTGAGGGTGAACGGCGCCCAGCCGGCGGCGGAGCTGCCTGCGTCGATCGTCACCGCGGCGCTGCCGCTGTTGCCGGAGTCGGCCAGGAAGGCGGCGACCGCGCCGGCCACGTCGATGCCGGAGCCGGCGTCGAGGGTCACCTTGGCGTCACCCGCGCTGCCGCTGTTGAGCGCCCGCACCTCGGCACCCCCCTCCAGCGTCAGGGTGGTGCCGGCGGTGAGCCGCGTGGTGGCGCTGAGGCCGGTGGCGCCGATGCTCACGCCGCTGCCGACGTCGATCGAGCCGCCGGTTGCGCTCACCGTCACCGCCGCGCCGCCGGAGGAGGCGTCGGCGCTGATCCCGTGATCGACGCTCAGCGAACCGGCGGCGGTCAGGGTGATCGCGGCACCGCTGCCGCCGCTGGCGGTGAACTCGCCGTTCTGCACGATCCCGCCGCTGCCGGCGGTGATGCTGAGGGTCGCCTGCTTGCTGGCGTCGGCACTCAACGCCCCGGCGCTCACCTGCCCGGTGGCGCTCAGCGCGAGGGTCGCGGCGTTCGCCGTGCCGACGGTGAGATCGCCGGCGGTGGCCTCCGCTTCGAGCGCACCGGTCATCGTCAGGGCGACCGCGGAGAGGTCGAGGTTGGGCGCCTCGTAATGCTGATTGGGGGCGGACAGGACGGAGATGCCGGCGGGCAGGACGAAGTCCCGCTCCCCGGCGATCACCTCCAGGCGGTCGGCGATCAGCACCGGCCCGTTCAGGCCGATGGCGCCGGCATCGCTGCCGACGCCGTCGCCGAACGCCGCCACCTGGAGCAGACCGGTTGCGTTGGCGGCGTTGGCGGAGAGGAATCCGGCGATGTCGACGTCGCCCCCGTCGCCGCTGCCGTCGACGCCGCTGGCCACGCTGAGGGTGGCGCCGCTCTGGCCCGCCACACCGAGACTGGCGCCGCCGCCGACATTGACCCCACCGGCGGTGGCGGTGACCGCCACCGAGGCGTTGGCACCGCCAGCGGCGATCCGCGCGCCCGGGCCGATCTGGAAGGCGGCGCTGCCGGTCCCGCCGGCGGTCACCGTGACGCTCGCCTCGGCGACGCTGCCCGCGGGATCGGCGGGGCCGGCGAAGAGGGTACGCGCGTCGGGGACGACGTCGCCGGTCGAGGTGGCGACGCCGGCCGCGGCCGCTGCGACCGTCACGGCGTTGCCGGCGGTGACGGTCAGCGCCGCCGCGCCAGCGCCCAGCGCGGCGACCTGCGGACCATCGATGGCGACGTCGCCGCCGTGGGCGTTGAGGGTAATCGCCGCGTCGTCCCCGGCGGCGCCGATGAAGCCCACGACCGATGCCGGGCCGAGGGGGTCGTCGGGGGCGAAGTCGGCGCTGAGGTCGAGGGACGAACCCTCGACGGTGACCCGCGCGCTCCCCGCCCCGTTCAACGCGGGAAGAACCAGGCCGTAGCTGGCGCCGGCACCGACGTTTTCCGCGACACCCAGCAGCGGAATGCCGTCGGCGGAGGAGGGCACGCCGTCGGGACCGGCGTAGAGCAGGCCGCCATCGAGGAGGTTGACGGCCGCCCAGCCGCCATCGGCGCTGCCGGCGTTGATGGTGAGGGTGGCGGCACCGCCGTTGGAGGCGTCGCTCAGCACTGCGGTAACCGCGCCGGAGAGGGAGACGGCGGAACCGGCGGCAAGGGTGACGGTGGCGTCGCCGCTGCTGCCGTTGGCGGTGGCGGCCACCTGGGAGAGCGCGCCCACGGCGATCGTACCGCCGGCGTCCAGCACGGTGACGGCACTGCCGCCCGCGGCACCGAACGCGGCGCCGTTGCCGATGGCGATGTCGCCGGCAGCATTCAGCTTGGCGCTCGCGGACTGGCCACCGGCGGACAACAGGGCCTCCGGGCCGAGGGTGATGTCACCGCTGGTGGTGGTGATGTCGAGGGTGGCGGCGCCGCTGGTGGCGGCGACCCGGATGTCCTTGTTCAGGGTCAGCGGGCCGGCGCCGGTGATGGCGATGGTGGCGCCGCCGCTGGCGTCCGCGGTGATCGCGTCGTTCTGGGTGAGGCCACCGGCGCCGGTGGTGATGGCGATGGTGGCGCCCGTATCGGCGGAGGCGTAGAGGGAGCCGGCGCTCACCCCGCTGCCGGCGGTGAGGGTGATGTGCGGCGCGCTCAGGTCGTCGACCACCACGTTGCCGGCGGCGGTGACGGTGATGCCGCCGCTGCCGCTGGCCGAACCCACGGTGGCGTCGCCGCGGGTGGCCACGGCGGTCAGCGATCCGGCGAACTCGCTGAAGACCTGGCCGGGGACGGTGACGCTGGTCCCCTGGAAGTGGAATTCGTCGCCGCTGAAGGTGGTGGCGAAGAACAGGGTGAGGGGCCGTTCGTCGGCCTGGACGGCGATGCGTCCGTTGGCGACGTGGCCGCGATCCGCGGCGACCACGCCGGCGACGCCGCTGAGGGAGAGGGCGCCGGCATCGCTGCCGGTACCGTCGCCCCAGGCGGTGAGGCGCACCTCGGGCAAGGCGCCGTTGGCGTAGGCCTCCAGGCGGCCGCTGACGTCGAGGTTGCCACCGTCGGCGCTGCCGCTGCCGTGGCTGCCGAGGCCGGTGGAGAGGTCGATGGTCGCCGGTGCGGCATTGCCGGTGCCGGAGGCGTAGAGGGCGGTGCCGGAGCCGATGTTCAGGCTGCCGCCGGAGACGTTGACCCGGACCCCCGCGCTGCCGGCGCCGCGAGCGAGCGCGCCGCCGCTGGAGGTGACGCCCACCGACTGGCCGCCGCTGACGGCGACCTTGGCCGTCCCCGCGGCGATCGCGCTGAGCGCCAGGTGGTGGTAGCCCAAAGGGACGTCGAAGAGCTCGCCGGAGACACCCTGAATCCCGATCGTCCCGCCGGCCGCCTCGATATCCACGGTGGCGTCACCGCTGGCGGCGTGGGCGCCGACCCAGGTGCCGCCCACCAGCACCCCGTCGGAGGCGGTTCCGGTAACGGTGACCGATGCCTTGCCGTTGGCGGCGTAGACCGCACCGAGCACGCTGTTGGGCGCCCCCGCCACCTGGAAGGTGTCGTCGAGGGTGACGGTGCTGCCACTGAGGGTGATCTCGGCGGTGCCGCTGCCGACGGCCGTGGGGGTCTCGATCGCCCCCCCCTGGGAGTTGCCGAAGGAGAGGCCGGCGGAACCGAGGGCGAGAATGGCACCGCCGTTGAGGGCGAGGGTGCCGTTACCCGCGTCGAGGGCCACCCGGGTGGTACCGCCGCGAGTGGGATCGGGGGTGGCGGCGCGGATCAGGGCGGCGTGGGTGCCGGAACCGAGGGTGATGCCGCTGCCGGCAGTGAGGGTGATCGCCGCGCTGCCGCTGCCGCCACCGCTGCCCAGCAGGTCGGCGGTGATCGCTCCCTCGGCGGTGATCGCGCCGCTGGCGGCGCTCAGGTCGATGCTGGCCCCCTGAGCGCCTTCGGCATGCAGCGAACCGCCCCAGCCGGTCTTCAGATAGTTGTTGACGGTAACGGAAACCGCCGCACTGCCGTCGCCAGCGGAGGCGCTCAGCGTGACACCGTCATGGATGCGGGTGGAGTCACCGGTCGACTGGTTGGTGACCGCGAGACTGGCGTCCCCGGCGGTCGCGGTGACCGTCACGTCGTGGCCGAGCAGCATCCCCGCCTCGTTGGCCACCAGGGAGAAGGCGGCGCTGTCACCGCTCGCGGTGATCGCGGCGTTCTGGGTAAAACCGGTGCCGGCGACGAGGGTGACCGCGGCGCTGCCCCCGGTATGGCTGGCGTGAAGGCTACCGGCGGTGAGGGCGCCGGCGGCGGTGAGGGTGATGTTCCGCGCATCCACCGCCTGCACCGAGACCGCACCGGTGGTGGCGGTGGCGGTGAATTCGCCGTCGCTCAGCGCGACGTCGACGCTGTTGCTGGTGAAGTCGACGGTGGCGGCGGTGAGGCTCACCGCGGAGGCGGCGAGGGCCGGGTCGTAGGCGGCCACCGTGAGGGCGCCGGGGGTGGTGACGGTAACGGTGCCGAAGGCGACGTTGTCCCCCAGCGCCAGGGTGAGGGCGCCGGCACCGGCGGCGCCGTTGACCGTGACCTGCGGCATCTCCATGGTGTCGATGTCGTAGCCGGTGCTGTTGCCCAGCGAGAGGGTATCGACCTTGGTGTTGAGGTCGATGGAGGTGAAGCGGGTGGTGTCGCCGCTACGGCCGATCTGCAGGGTGCCGGCGGTGATGGTGCCGGCGCCGGTGACACGGCCTTCGCTGCCACTGAGGGTCACGGTAACCGCGTCGCCGGCGGCGTCGATGTCGCCGGCGATGTCGACGGCACTGCCACCGGTCAGATCGAGCGCCGCCGTGGCCTCCGCATAGCGCAGCAGTCTGGCGCCACCGAGGGTGAGACGGCCGCCGGCGTCGAGGGTGACGTCGACGGAACCGGCACTGACGTTGCCCGCGCTGATGGCGCCGACGGAGAGGTCGCCGCCGGCACTGAGCGCCACCCCGACGGGACTGAGATAACCGCCGGCGACCGCCACGTCCCCAACCTCGATGGCGCCGCCGGAGGCCGTCAACTCAACGGGGCCGACGGTGGCGATATTGCCGAGTGCGATGTCGCCCCCCCCGGTGCCGGCCCGGGCGATGAAACCGCCATCGGCGACGACGTCGATGCCCGACAGGGCGATGCTGCCGTTGGTGCCGGGTGTGACGCTGACACTCTCACCGATCAGGCCGGAGACCAGGCCGTTGGTGGCCCCGGCACCGATGCTGCCGATCGCCAGGGCGAGCATGCCGCCGCTCCCGGCACTTTGGGTGCCGCTGCCGCTGATGGTGAAGGGACCACCGCTGGAGGTGATCTGCGACTCGGCCACGATGACCACGTCGGCCCCGTGACTCAACTGATCTTCGATATAGCTCTGGTAAAGGGTGGCGGCACCGGCGGTGCTCGCGCCAGCATCGTTGGAGGTACCACCGGCGGCGATGGTGACGGTGGTGGGATCGATCAGCAACCGGCCGCCGCGGCCCGTCTCCACCTCGCCGCGCAGGCGCAGCGCACCGTGGCCGGAGACCTCGACGAAGCCGCCGCCGGCGGGCGCCGCGCCGGCGGCGACGATGTGCGCCTTCCCGGTGACGTCGAGATCCCGTTCGGCGACCAGCCGCACACTGCCGCCGTGTTCGCCGGAGACGTCGATGCGGCCGCTCATGTCGATGTCACGATCACCCGAGACCCGCACCGCACCGCCGTCGGCGCCCGCCTCGCCGGAGGCGTCGAGGCGTCCCTCCAGCGCGACGTCGCCGCCGAAGCCGGCGAGGAAGATCTCGCCGTCGTGCTCCTCGATGGAGCGGGCCTGGACCAGCCCCTCGTGGTTCACCGCGGTGGTGACCAGGTCCTCGGCGGTACGGGCGGTCATCACCACCCGGCCGCCGTCGGCGTAGAGTTCGCCGCGGTTGCGCACGCCCGCCAGGTCGGTGAGCGCCTCGCCGTCCACCGCGAAGCTGATCAGCCCGTCGCCGGCGACGTCGAGGGCGACCCGCTCGCCGGCGGCGAGCACCACGTCACCGAGCCGCGCCTGGATCACCCCGGCGTTCTCCACGTAGTCGCCGGCGAGCACCACGTAGCCGCCGTCGCGGGCACGGAGAATGCCCTCGTTGACCACCCGGCCGGCCACCTCCCGCCCCTCGCCGCGGGCGAACCGGTAGCGCCCGGCGAGGAAGTCCTCGTCGTCGATCTGCAGGGTGGTGGCGACCAGGCCGGCCACGTCCACCCGGGCGCCGGGGCCGAAATAGACCCCGTTGGGGTTGACCAGGAAGACCTGGCCGTTGGCCTCGATGCGACCGAGCAGTTGGGAGGAGGCGCCGCCGGTGACCCGGTTGAGGATCGTCGCGGTGGTGCCGGGCTGGCGGAACAGCAGGTACTCGTCGCCGCCGACGGAGAAGCTGTTCCAGTTGAGGATGGCGGAGGCACTGGTCTGGTCGACGACGGTGGTGTGGGCATCGGGGCGCTGCACCGCGACCTGGCCGGCCACCATCTGCTCACCGTAGGGACCGGCCAGGGCGAGACCGGGAAAGGCCACCGCGGCGGCGGCTAGCCCGCGCGACCGCGGGGCGCCGTGGAGCAGCCGATGGATCGCTTGGCGGACACTCCCTGGATGATGATTTGGTATCACGCTGCCACTCCTCAGAAGGTTGCCGAGAAGCTCGCCCACAGGCGGCTGGCGTCCGCCTCGCCGCCGGAGGGGCGACCGGCGGTGGGTTTGGCCCACTGGAGATCGACCGCATAATTGTCGTTGCGGGCCACCAGCAGGCCGACCCCCACCGCCGACAAATGGGCGTCGGCCGCCTCCCCCGGGGCCGGCGCGAGGCGCCGTACCGCCCCGTAGTCGGCGAACAGCCGCAGGGTGGCGTCGAGCCCTTCGCCGAGCGTCATGCGCCGGCGCAACTCCGCGGTGAACAAGCCGCCGCGGTCGCCGCGCTCGGCGGCGAGCAGGTAGCCGCGCACGCTGTCGGGCCCACCGAGGCTGAACTTCTGGGTGTCCACCAGGGGATCGGGGGACCACACCAGTTGGCCCCGCAAGTAGAGGCTCAAGCGCTCCGCCAGCCGCCGCTCGTGACTGGCGTCGACCACCAGCCGCAACCGCTGACGGTTGTTGGCCTGACCGTCGGGATTGCGGCGGAAATTGCCGCCGAGGGTCGCCGAGAGCGTGCTCACCATCCCCTCTTTATAGATGAAACTGGCGTCGACGCTCGCCTCCAGCAGGGTCAGCCGGGTATCGCTCACCGGCGTCCCGAGGGCCGTGGACTCCGCCTCCTGGTGACTCAACGCCAGCCCCAGCACCACGTTGCGCTCGCGGCTGCGCACCCAGGGATAGCTGTAGTCGAGACGGCCGGTGGAGGTGTTGCCGGCGATGCCCAGGGGCTGGAACAGCCACCCCACCTGGTAGTCGGCGTAGGAGTAGGAGGCGCCGAGCCGGGCGCCGTCGCGGCCGACGGGAAGGTCGTAGCCGAGGGAGACGTTGTCGAGCAGCCCCTGCTCGGTGCGGGTGTAGCCGATGTCGAGCGCATCACCGCGACCGCCGGGATTGTTCCAGCGCAGGGCGGTACCGAACCGCCACTCGCCCACCGCGCGGGTGCCGTGGTTGTCGAGGCTGACGCTGCCCTCCCAGCGCTTCTCCTCCATGCTGAAGACGATGTCCGAGGTGCCGTACTTCGCCCCCGGCTGGACCACCGAGCGGGCGGTCAGCCCCGGCAGGTCGTCGAGCAGCAGCAGGCAGCGCTCGAGGTCGGCGAGGCGGAGCACCGTACCGGGAGCGATCCGCGCCAGGCGAGCGGCGAGGAAGTCGTCGCCGTAGCCTTCGTTGCCCTGGAAGCGCAGGGCATCGACCCGTCCCTCCACCACCGCCAGGCGGATCACCCCGCCGCTCACCTTCTGCGCCGGCACGGTGACGATGGCCAGCGGAAAGCCCCGTTTGTGGTAGTAGCCGGTGAGGACATCGGAGACCCCGTAAATCTCCTCCAGGGTGAGGTCCCGACCCTCCCACTCCTCAACCAGCGCCGCCAGCTCCTCGATGGGGATCGACTCGTTGCCGTGGATGACAAAGCGGTTCACCCGCACCCGCTTGCCCCCCTCGGGCAGCGGCGGCCGGCTCGGTGCCGGCGTCTCCACCGCCGGTCCCGGCTCCACCGGCACCACCGCGCGGGGCCGCTTCAGGCTCTCCTGCACCGTCCCCGCGCTGGGCGGCACCGACTGCGCCAGGGCCACGGCGGGCAGCAGCAAGGCGGCGAGGAGGACGGTTCTGGACATCGGGTGGACCTGCACAGGGACGAGTTACGGGATAATACGTAGGATATTGCCCAATACATCTTACCGAGATTCCGGCCGCTGCGGGATAGAGAAGCGGTCGCATCGGAATCACGTGGACGTAAAAACCGACCGTTTGGCGGAAAAATCGACCGCTAACGGAAAACTCCGGAGATTGGAGGATTTCATCGGGAACCCTTGGGCCTCTTCGCGCACGCCGTCCATCCTCCGTCGAGGGTACGATATTGGACCCGGCGACCGGCAGATGCCCGGTAATAGATCACCGACGAGGAGTAACCGGCGGCAAATCGCTCCGACACGCCCTCGTAGGGTGGATAAGAAAACGGGGCGCCGCAGCGCCCCGTTTGCTCTTCCAAACCCATGATGAAAAGCGGCGCTAGCCGATTTTCATAGCTCGTCCTCCATCGCGATAAAGCCGCACGGGCACTCCTCGGCGCACAGCCCGCACCCCTTGCAGAAGTCATAGTCGAAGACGTAGTGGGAGCCGTCGGCGGCCAGCTCCTGGATCTTCAGCACCGCGCTGTCGGGACACAGCGTCCAGCAGTTGTCGCAGGCGAAGCAGTTGCCGCAGGAGAGGCAGCGCTTGGCCTCGCGCTGGGCATCGCCCGAGCCGATCCCCTGCTCGATCTCGGCGGATTCGCCGCGCTCTTCCACCGGCAGCACCGGCTCCACCGGCCGCAGGCCGGCAGGATAGTAGTTGAGGTTGAGCGCCTCCAGGCCGACCGGCTCGCCGACCTTCTCCACCGTCGGCTCCAGGCCGTGGATCCGGCGGTCGATGGCGTGGGCGGCACGGCGGCCGTCGCCCACCGCGCCGCTCACCGTGCCGGTGGTGCCCCGGCGGGCGTCGCCACCGACGAACAGCGCGGGGTGGCCATCGAGACGGCCCATCGCGTCGGCAGTGAAGCGGGTGGCGTTGTGCAGCAGCCGCTGCATGCCGAAGTGCTCCACCTCCTGGCCGATGGCGGGGATCACCTGGTCGACGTGGAGCACCGTTTCGGTCCCCTCGAAGGCGACCCGCTCGGGCTTGCCGTTGCCGCGGTCCATCTTCTTCATGTGGACCATCTCGATCCCCACCACCTGCTCGCCGCGCAGGATCAGGCGACGGATGCCGCGGTGCTCGTGGAAGGTGACCCCCTCCTCCATCGCCTGGTCGATCTCGCGGGGGATGGCGCTCATGCGGTCGGCCTCCAGCACGTCCGGACCGGGCAGCCCCTGGTGGGTGACCACATGGACCTCTTCGACCCCGGCACGGCGCAACACCCGGGAGAGATCGACGGCGGTGTTGCCGCCGCCGACGATGGCGACGCTCTTCGGCCGCACCACCTCGCCGACGGCGACCCACTCCTTGAGCAGGTCGAGGCCGACGTGGAGGTCGCGCGGGGTGGCGCCATCGATGCTCCACTCCCGCGGCCGCTGGGTGCCGGGGCCGAGGAACACCGCGCGGTAGTCCGCCTCCAGCTCCTCCAGAGACATCTCGCGGCCGAGCCGGTGGTGGGCACGGAACTCGATGCCGGTGCCGAGGATACGGTCCACCTCGGCGTCGAGGATGGTGCGCGGCAGGCGATAGGCGGGGAGCGCGGTGCGCAGGGTGCCGCCGGCGGCGGGCAGTTCGTCGAACAATGTCACCCGGTAGCCGAGGCGGATCAGGTGGTAGGCGCAGGAGAGGCCGGCCGGGCCGGCGCCGACCACCGCCACCGGCGGGGCATCGGGGGCGGGGCGGGTCATCGGGTAGTCCCACCCCTGCTCGATCGCCTGGTCGCCCAGGTAGCGCTCGACGCCGTGGATGGCGATCGGCTCGTCCACCCCGCCGCGGTTGCAGACGTTCTCGCAGGGGTGGTGACAGACCCGGCCGGTGACCGCCGGCATCGGGTTGGCGGCGACGATCGCCTCCCAGGCGGCGCGGGTGTTGCCCTCCTCCAGCCGCGCCAGCCAGCTCTGGGCGTCCTCGCCGGCGGGGCAGGCGACGTGGCAGGGGGCGGCGAGGTGGTGGTGGACCGGGCGCTGGACCCGCCAGGTGCCGGTCTTGAAATTGGTGGAGGTGCCGGCATGGGCGTAGGCGCTGCGGGTCAGAGTAACCATCTTGGTAACCTTATGAATGCTTGATTCTTAATGTTGAATGTTGAATGAGAGGAGCGCGCGACGCGCGTTCCACGAAGCATTCAACACTCACCATTCGACATTGGCCGAAAGGCACTACGCCCAACGCATCCCGCCGCGCCGAACGGTATCGGCCCCCTCGGTGTCCATCGGGTCGGGACCATCGCCCATCAGACCGTAGGTCTCGATGTTGTGGTCGGCCAGCGCCTGCAGGTGCTCCTGCTCCTCGCGGGCGCGGTGATCGTCGGCGAACAGGTGACGGAAACGCGCCTGGGCCTTGAGGTACTCGGCCACCGGGTGCTTCTCGCGGATCGGCATCACCCCGGCGAGCCGCCCGCGCTCCAGCTCGATCACCGGGTAGAGCCCGCTCTTCACCGCCAGGCGCGCCACCGCGATCGACTGGTCCCCTTCGTGGCCCCAGCCGAGCGGGCAGGGGGAGTGGATCTGCAGGAAGGTAGGGCCGTCGATCGCCAGCGCACGGCGCACCTTCTTGCGGATGTCGGAGGGGTAGGCCACCGAGGCGGTCGCCGCGTAGGGGATGTGGTGGGAGGCGATGATCGAGATGATGTCCTTCTTCAGGTGGCGCTTGCCCATGCGCTCCTTGCCCGGCGGCGAGGTGGTGGTCATCGCCGCGTGCGGGGTGGAGGAGGAGCGCTGGATGCCGGTGTTCATGTACGCCTCGTTGTCGTAGCAGACGTAGAGCACGTTGTGTCCGCGCTCGAGCATGCCGGAGAGCGCCTGGAAACCGATGTCGAAGGTGCCGCCATCGCCGCCGAAGGCAAGCACCTTGGTGGAGCGTCCCTGCGCCTTCAACGCCGCCTCCATGCCGGAGGCGATGGCCCCGGTGTTCTCGAACAGCGAGTGCATCCACGGCACCCGCCAGGCGGACTCGGGCCACGGGGTGGTGAAGATCTCCAGGCAGCCGGTGGCGTTGGCCACCATCACGTCGGGGCCGGCCGACTCCATCACCAGCCGGGCGGCCAGCGCCTGCCCACAGCCGAGACAGGCGCGGTGGCCCGATTCGATGCCCTGGAAGCGGGGCTGTTTCTTGCGCAGCTGGGCGATGTCGATTGCGGTTTCGTTCATGTTGCGATCCCAACTCTCAATTAGGTTCTTGCCACGGAGGCACGGAGTTCACGGAGCAGAAGAATTTCGATATGGACGCCATTTCGTCTCCGTGCCCTCCGTGGCTCCGTGGCGATCGAGGTCAACGGTCTTCTTCGGGCAGTTTGTTCAGGTCCGCGTCGAAGACGCTGAAGCGGATCGGCGTCTCGGCCGCTGCCACTGCATCGAGGATCCGCGGATAGATGTCGAGCGGGATGTCGCGACCGCCGAGGCCAACGGCCAGACTGTGGACCCGCGGCGCCTGCTCCAGCTCGGAGAGCGCCGAGCGCACCTCGCCGGCAACGATGCCACCACCGCCCAGGGAGAGGGCGCGCTCCACCACCGCCAGATCCTTCAATCCGGCGCAGGCCGCCTTCAGCGCCTCCACCGGGAAGGGGCGGAAGGAGCGCAGCTTGATCAGCTTCACCGGCCCCCGTTCGGGGTACGCCTCACGGGCATCCTTCAAGGTACCGAGCACCGAACCGGTGACCAGGATGGCGGTCTCCGCCTCCTCCGGGCCGTCCACCTCCAGCAGGCCGCCGCAGGCCCGCCCGCTCTGCTCTGCCCACTCGCGGTCCACCGCTTCGATCACCGCCTGGGCACCCTCCAGGGCGGCGTGGTGGGAGTGGCGCGCCTCGGGGTAGAAGTCGGGGGAGACCAGGGTGCCGACGCTGATCGGCTTGGCCGGGTCGAGGGCGCGGGAGAAGACGTAGGGGGGGAGGAAGCCGTCGACCAGCTCCTGGTCGGGGATGTCGATGGGCTCCAGGGTGTGGGTGAGGGTGAAGCCGTCGACGCAGACCATCACCGGCAGCTCGGTCTGCTCGGCGATCCGGTAGGCCTGGATGGTGGTGTCCACCGCCTCCTGGTTGTCGGCGCAGTAGAGCTGGATCCAGCCGGCGTCGCGCACCGCCATGGAGTCCTGCTGGTCGTTCCAGATGGAGAGCGGGGCGCCCACTGCACGGTTGGCGCAGGTGAGTACCAGCGGTACCCGCAGACCGGCGATGTTGTAGAGCACCTCGGCCATCAGCAGGATTCCCTGGGAGGCGCTGGCGGTGTAGGAGCGAGCCCCGGCCATGGCGGCCCCGAGCACCACCGAAGCGGCGGAGAATTCGCTCTCCACGCTGACGAACTCGCACCGGAAGCGGCCGTCGGCCACCAGTTTGGAGATGTTCTCCACGATGTGGGTCTGCGGGGTGATCGGATAGGCGGCAACGACCGCGGGACGGCAGAGGGCGACGGCCTGGGCCAGCGCCTGGGAACCTTCGAGAGCTTTTTGCATCGGTAACCTCAGATTCGCGGTCAGTGTTGAGTGCTTAACGTTATGGTATTTAGTGGAGGAGTCGCGCTTCGCGCTCCTGCCAAAACACCGCGCCGCAGGCGCCATATTCACTCAACATCAAAACACTCAACACTAAACACTGGCGGTCCAGGCGCCGGCCTCGACCTTCTCCGCCGCCGCCTCCACCAACCGGGTGTTCTTCTCCAGCACCCCGCCCTTGAAGCGATGGGCCAGGGTCTTCACCAGCGCCTCCTGGGGCAGCAGGCCGGTGAGGTTGAGGAAGGCGGAGAGCAGCGCGGTGTTGGGCACCGGTCGACCGAGGATCTCCTTGGCCATGGCGCCGGCGGGCAGGGCGGTCATCTCGATGCCGAACTCCGCGGAGAGCTCCGCGGAGTCGCGGGTGGAGTTGACCAGGATGCGCCCACCCGCCTGGAGACCGTCGAGCACGCCGGGGACGTGGAGCAGCGCCTCATCCTGGATGATCAGGAAGCCGGGTTCCAACACCTGACAGCGACGGCGTACCGGCTGGTCGTCGATACGCACGAAGGCGACCACCGGGGCGCCGCGCCGCTCGGCGCCGAAGGCGGGAAAGGCCTGGCCATGACGGCCCACCTCGAAGGCGGCCATGGCGAGGAAATAGGCGGCCACCACGTTGCCCTGGCCGCCGCGGCCGTGGATACGAATCTCTATCATGGGAATTCCTACGCTCGTAATCCAGTTAAGGATGAATCATCCATCGTGAAGTGCAACCCTATACGGAGAATATTTCACTGGGAAGAAAGGGGTGAATGGTCGATTCACCGCCGGCTCCATATGCCCGGACCGCTTAGGGAAGATGTACTCCTTCCGCGTCCCTCATCTCTTTTCTTCGATCAACATGTCCCCGAAGGGGGTGCGTTGACGCCGATAGCCGGGGGGGATCTGATCGTCCGGGATGAAGTGGGGGTCGATCCGGTAGACCCCCTCGCTTACCTTTTCGGGAGGCGGCGGTGCGATCACTTTCGGCCTCTCCGCTCCCCCCTCCTCTTCTGCCCGGGGCTCGGCCGCTCGGGCAGCCGCGTCGCTCGGCAGGGAGAGGTGGGCATGGAGCTCCAACCGGTACTCCGTTCCGTCGCCGGAAACCAGCACCAGGGTCCGCCCCTCGATGGACCTCACCACCATGCCGCCTACCTGTCCCCCTTCGCCCACAACCAGTTGGCTGCCGCCGGTGGTGACGTAGGCGCTCTTTTTTCCGCCGAGCTGGGTAATCGCATCCAGACGTAAGTCTGCAGCGCCGGCGGGCGGCAGATGGCAGGCAAGCAGTGCGACGAGCGCTGCGCCGCATCCGCGAAACCGGGGCATGGTGACACTCCTGACAAAAAACATCTTTTCCGCCTCCCTGAGACCAAAAGAGGCGCGCCGGAGTTCACCGGCAACGCCTCCGATCAGGCTCTCCATCAACCGCCGGGCTCAGCAGGACCGGGCGGTGGGATCTCGCTCCCATCCTCTTCGCAACCGATCCATCCCGTCCGTCCCCGACCCGTCCAGCGTGTCGGGGACGGAGCACTCAGCCCGGCCATTGCGCGGCGAGTTGCCCCTCACAACTCAGGGTAGTTCCCCACCTCCAGGGCCGGGAAGCGGTGGGTCTGCTGGCCCTGATCAGTCACCTCGACCACGAACTCCGACTCCTGCGCCGTGCCGAAGAGGTCGCGGAAACTACCGGCGGGGAAGGAACCACGGGGGAAGGTGAAAGTGGTCTTGTACATCTGGTCACCGTTGCCGATATCCCCCTCGGCCGTCATCCCCATGGCGAAACTGCCACCGTTCTTCAGGGTAACGTTCTGCAATGCAGTGGCGCCCGCCCGCACGATCGCCTTCACGTCGAACTGCGAGTCGTCGTAGTCGAGCAGGGCGGGATCGAAACCGACCAGCAGCACCTGCGGCTTGAGTCGACTCGGGCCCCGGGTGGTGTAGGCGGAACCGCTGGAGGCACTGCTCGAGGCGGTCACATCGGGGTTGTTGCCGTACTCCAGGCTGGGGAAGCTGTGGGTCAGCTGGCCCTGGTCGGTGACGGTGATGTTGTACTCGCCGCTACCGCTGCCGAAGAGATTGGCCAGCTCGGTACCCGAGGCGAAGGAGCCGCGCGCGAAGGTGTAGGTCGCGCCGTACACGCCATCCCCGTTGGTGAGGCTGCCGCGCAGGGTCATGCCGTTGGCCAAACCGCCGGTGTTCTCGGAGAGGCTCACGGAACTGATCGGGGTGGCGCCCTGACGCACCACGGCGAGGATATCGAACGAGGTGTCGGTGATGTCCACCAGCATCGGATCAAAACCGGCCATCAGCACCTGCGGACGCAGCTTCACCCGGCGATCGGCCACCGGCGTGGTGGTGATTGCCGCCGGGCGGGTGACGGTGACGCTGGTGGTGCCGGTGACACCCTCGGTATCGGTCGCGGTCACCGCCAGGGTGTTGCTCCCTTCGGCCAGATCGAGCGAGGCACTGAAGGTACCGGAGACCACGTTGACCAGGGCGGCGCTCTCGCCGGTGGTCTCGTTGCGCACGGTCACCTCCTCGATTCCCACCACCCGGGCATCGCGGAACAGCGCAATCAGATCGGCCGGCGCAGAGGCGTTGAGGTAGACGCCGCCGCCGGCGGTGGCGATCTCCTGCATGTCGCTCTGGTAGGAGGAGCCGCTGCCCAGCCCCACCACGTTGACCACCGCATGGGCGGCGGCGCTGGTCGCGGCATCGACCGGCGAGGTGCCGGTGTCGTTCGCGCCATCGGTGAAGACGACGATGACGTGGGAGGCGTTGGCGCGGCCGTTGGCCGACAGCTCATCCGCCGCCTTGGCGATCCCCTCGCCGATGGCGGTATGTCCCCCCGGCGAGGCGTGGCTCAGGAGTGCCTGCTCGACGCTGCCGGAGACCGTGGCGACCTCGCCGAGGGAGACGTCGAGGCTCGCGGAGCTATGGAAGAAGACCATGCCGACGTGGACGTTGACCTGGGGGCCGAAGGAGTTCATCAACTGGCGAACCGCCTCGAAACGCTCCCGGGTCGGGTCGCTCACGAAGAGGCTGCCGGAATCGTCCAGCACCAGCATCAGGTCGATGCCCTGCCCACCGCCGACGGCGCTGGCGGTGCCCTGAACCAGGACGTGGTCGGCGTCCACCGTGGCACTGTCCAGCGGATCGTCGATCACCACGCTGGGCGCGGCCCAGGCACCAAGCGGAAGCGCCAGCGCGGCGACGGCCAGCAGACGCTTCGATAAGGAACGGATTTGATCAAACATGAACGTGACCCCCTTGTCTGTTATTCAATATCCGGCCTGAGGACTCTCCATCAATCCGGCCGCCATGGCAACTCATTCCGCACGGGCATCCGTCGATCCATCGATCGGTTGGGGCCGCGGCGACTCTCCCGGCGCGCCCGGCGAGGGGCTGGTTGCGACAGGAGGTGCCACGAAAGCACCGCTCCCCGCCACCATCTCCCTCGCCGAACTCATCCATTCTCCTCCCCCGCCGGGCAACTGCCCGCGGGCGACGACGATCACCTGCAACGGCACGCCGGACTGGCGGGTCTTCGCGGGAAGCCCGACTTCGACCGCCAAGTGGCGCTCGCCACCCGCTGCCACATCGAAGTCGGGAATCACCAGGAAACCGCGTTTCGGTTGACCCGCTTCGGCGGGGAGCGCCTCACGCGCACTGTCACGGAGCAGCCGAACGGCCACCGCGTCGAAATCGATTCGCCCGTTGACCCCCACCAGAACCACTCGCAGCTCGCCCGAACGCGACCCACTCGCATCACCACGAACCGCGACCCGGACCTCCACCCGAGCCCCACCGTCGTCCCGCCAGCGGGTTTCGGTGGTCAACCCCACCCCGACGCCGCCATCCGGCAACGGCTGCGCGCCGAACCCGCCGAAAGCGTGCGCCGCGGAGGCGAGGGAGAGCGCGGCGGCGGCCAGCGCGAGGAGGCGCAGAACACGGGGAATACACGTCATCGGGTTCGGGTCATCCGTTTGATCTGGAAGGGAGCGCCGGGCGGTCGCCAAAACAACCTGCTCCGCTACGGCAAGGCCGGGTAGTTGCCGAACTGGATGTCGGGGAAGCGATGGCTGGTCTGCTGGCTCTCATCCACCGCCTGGATCCCGTACTGTCCCGGCTGGTCTCCCCACACCGTGGACAATACCAGACCCTCGGGGAAGGCACCGCGCGGGTAGGTGAATATCAACCGATACAAGCGGTCGCCGTTGGACAATTCGCCCGCTTCGGTCATCGCCATGCGGAAGCTGCTCTCGTTCTGGGTGGCCGTCACCTGTTGAATCGGGACCGCACCGTCACGCACCACCGCCAGGACGTCGAACTGGGTATCGGCGATATCGAGGATGGAGGGGCTGAAACCGGCCATCACGACCTGCGGCACCAGACGCTTGGTGACGTTGTAGACCACCGGCTCCTCCGCCTGCGCGGCGTTGCTCGCCATCGCCGGGGCGTTGTGCACCTCCAGGTTGGGGAAGGCGTGGCTGCGCTGCTGCCCCTGGTCGGTGACCACCACGTTGAACTGGTCGGCCTCCGCGCCCCATGCAGTACCCATGACCTGGGTGCCGAATGCGTTGCGCGGGAAGGTGAGGGTTGCACGGTAGACCTCATCGCCGTTGGCCAACACCCCCGAGCGGAGCATCGCCATTTCGAACGTGCCGCCGGGGTGGCGCAAGCTGACCGTCTCGATCGGCAGGGCGCCGGGACGCACGATGGCCACGATGTCGAACTCGGTGTCGTCGAAGTCCACCTGGGAGGGACTCACGCCGGCGGCGATCACCTGGGGCCGCAGGCGGGCGGTGGTGTCGTAGCTCAGGGGGACCGGCGCCTCCACCACCACCGTCTGCTCGGCGCTGCCCTGGTATCCCGCATCGTCGGTCACGGTCAGGGTGATGGTGTATTCACCGGCCGTATCGAAGATCATGTCGGCGCTCTCGCCGCTGGCGCGCTGGCCATCGGAACTCGACCACTGGTAGTCGACGATCCTGCCGTCGGCAGCGCTGGAGCCGGAGGCGTCCAAGGCGACACTCAGCGGCACGGTACCGCTGTCGGGGGTCACCGTGAAGTGCGCTGCGGGCCCCGCCACCACCTCGATCTCACCGCTGGTGATGCGGGAATCGAACGCCAGCTCCACCTCATGCAGGTTCTCGGAGCAGGCGTTACCATTGACGTAGGCCGAGTTGCGCACCTCGACCTCCACCAGACCATCGGCGGCGTAGGCCGCCATGTCGGCCTGGGGAATGGTGAAGGTGGCGCTGCCGGAGCTCACGCAATCGCGGGTACCGTGGGTACCGACGCGCTCGCCGTCGACGAAGATTTCCGCATATTCGTAGCTCGCCCCGAACTCCCCCGACACCGCGACGGTAAGAGTCGCGTCTCCCTGCACCTCACCACTGGGGACGGTGAAGAGATGGCGGGTGACCCCACCGTTGGCCGTGGTGGAGAAATCCTCCGAGCTGGTCTGATCGAAGGTCGTGGTCTCGCCCGTCACGGCACTCGCGCTCAACCCCTGATCGTCGAGAACGGTCAGGTTGACCCGATAGGAGCCGGGCCGGTCGAAGGTCATCTCGGCCACCTGCCCGGTAGCGCTCTGCCCGTCGGAGGCGAGCCACCGATACTCGACGATCCGACCATCGGGGTCGCTGGAGGCGGAGGCATCCAACGTCACCGTCAACGGCGCGGCGCCGCTGGAGGGGGTCGCGGTGAAAGAGGGCTCCGGCGGCTGGGGCTGATCGGTAACCGTAATGGTGGAGCTGGAGGTGGCGGTAAGGCCATCGTCATCGGTCACCGTCAAGGTCACCAGGTACTCGCCGACGCTGTCGAAGGTGAAACGGGACGACTGGCCGGAGCCGCTCCTGCCGTCGCTCAGCGACCACTGGTAATCGACGATACTGCCGTCCGGGTCGCTGGAGGCGGCGGCGCTCAGCACCACCGTCAGGGGTACCGCCCCACCGTTCGGGGTGGCGGTGAACTCCGCGGTGGGCGGCCCTTGCACCGTCACCTGGCCGGTCGCGCCCTGGTTGTAACTCAACTCCACATCGTGGGTGTTGTCGTTGCAGAAGGCATACACGCTACTGCTGTTGCGCAGCTCCACCACCACCTCGCCGTCGGCGGCGTAACGCTGGAGATCGGCCATCGGGATGTCGATGGTGGCGTACTCCGGTTCGCTGCAACGCAGGGAGACGCTCTGCCGACCATAACTCTCCCCGTCGACGTAGATACTGGTGTAGGCGTAGCTGCTGTAGTAGTAGCCCGCCAGCCCGACCCGCAGGGAGCCATCGGAGAGCACCCCGTCACCGGGGACCTCGAACACATGGCGGGTGATCGCCCCGGTGGTGGAGAAGGTCTCGTGGCTGCTGGCGCTGACCGGAGTGACCGCGTTGACGGGGTCGCTGGTCGCGCTCAGGCCCTGGTCATCGACCACCGTCAGGGTGACGGTGTAGATGCCTGCGCTGGAGAAGGTGAGAGAGGCGTTCCGGCCGAAGGTAATCTGGCCGTCGGAACTGACCCAGCGGTAGTCGACGATGTTGCCGTCCTCATCGCTGGAGGCGCTGGCATCCAGGGAAACGGTCAGCGGTGCAAGCCCCTCGCCGGGCGACATCGTGAAGCGGGGAACCGGGTAGAAATCCTGGCTGACGTTGATGGTCTGCTCGGCGGTGGAGGTATTGCCGCTGTCGTCGGTCACCGTCAGCGTGACCACCTGGGCCCCCCCACCGGTGAACGTCATCGTGGCGGTCTGGCCGGCGGTGCTCTGGCCGTCGGAACTGGACCACTCGTAGCTGACGATACGGCCATCCGAGTCGCTGGAGGCGGTCGCATCGAGGGTCACCGTGAGCGGGGCGGCCCCGCTATCGGGGGTGGCGGTAAAACTCGCCACCGGGCGCGCCTGGACGCTGATTTGCGCGGATTCGGAGGTCGTGCTCTCACCCTGATCATCGGTGACGGTGAGCGTCACCGTGTAATCGCCGGCGGAAGAGAAGGTAAGCGACGCCTGCTGACCGGAGGCGCTCTGGCCGTCGGAGCTGCTCCACTGGTAGTCGACGATGCCGCCGTCCGCATCGCTGGCTGCACGCCCGTCGAGCGCCACCGTCAGCGGTGCGCTGCCGCTGGCCGGGGTTACGAGGAAGTCGGCGACCGGTGGCGCACCGAAGGCCGCCTTCGCGAGCAATGCCCCTGTGAGAATCACACACGCCCGAAGCACTCCTGCCAACCGACCGACCATGGGTGGACTCCTCATAGATCTTCACAATGAAGCGCGGCGACCGGCCGCGAACGCTCCCCGACCACGCACTTCGCCGCGCGGCGGGAGGTTGATTCTATCCCAGAACACCACCGCCACAAGCCCACCTCCGGCCAATCCGCCACAGCCTCCCCCGGATCGATGACCGGCGGCCGCCCTCGACCGACGGGTGGCCGCCATCGACCTGGATCAGGCGATGGTCACCTGATCGGATAGATAGACGTCCTGAATCGCGTTGAGCAGCGCCACCCCCTCGGCCATCGGCCGCTGGAACGCCTTGCGCCCGGAGATCAGCCCCATGCCGCCGGCCCGTTTGTTGATCACCGCGGTGCGCACTGCCTGCGCCAGGTCATCGGCCCCGCCGGAGGCGCCGCCGGAGTTGATCAGTCCGGCACGGCCCATGTAGCAGTTGGCCACCTGGTAGCGCACCAGATCGATCGGGTGCTCGGAGGTGAGTTCGCTGTAGACCTTGGGATGGGTCTTGCCGAACTTCACCACGTTGTAGCCGCCGTTGCCCTCGGCCTGCTTCTGCTTGACGATGTCCGCGCCGAGGGTCGCCGCCAGATGGTTGGCCTGACCGGTGAGGTCCGCGCTGGTGTGGTAGTCGACCCCGTCGACTTTGAAGGCGGAGTTGCGCAGGTAGGCCCACAGCACCGTGGCCATGCCCAGTTCGTGGGCGTGCTGGAACGCCTCGCTCACCTCCTGGATCTGGCGGCGCGACTCGGGCGAACCGAAGTAGATGGTCGCCCCCACCGCCACCGCGCCCATGTCGAAGGCCTGATCCACCGAGGCGAACAGGGTCTGGTCGTAGAAGTTGGGGTAGCTGAGGATCTCGTTGTGGTTGATCTTGACGATGAACGGGATCTTGTGGGCGTAACGCCGCGCCACCGACTGGAGCACGCCGAAGGTGGAGGCGACCGCGTTGCACCCCCCCTCGATGGCCAGCTCGCAGATCTTCGCCGGATCGAAATAGTCGGGATTGGGGGCGAAGGAGGCGCCGCCCGAGTGCTCCACCCCCTGGTCCACCGGCAGGATCGAGAGGTAGCCGCGACCTGCCATACGGCCGGTATTGAACAGCGTCTGCAGCGCGCGCAGCACCCCCGGCTTGAGGTCCTTATCCGCCACCACCCGGTCCACGTAATCGGGCCCCGGCAGGTGGAGGCGGGAACGGTCGATGGTCTTCGAGGTGTGGCCGAGCAGCCCTTCGGCCTCCTCGCCCAACAGGGCGGCGATGTCGGTGGTCATGGTCTCGCTCCTTTTAACGGTCGTGTTGCTGTTCGAATGTTCAAGCAGTATAGGCACTCGCCGGTGAACCGCCGGTGACAGCGGAGCCTCGGCGCCCGCGCCACGTAGGTTGGCGCTACCACGCCGACGTGAACGGAAGCACCGCGCTTTCGTCATCCGCCACGTTCACCGAGTGGGACCTCCCGACCCGAACGAATGTCGTGGCCGTACGCCCGCTGCATTCGTTCACGTCGGCGCGGTAGCGCCGACCGTTGCACCGCTCACTCGTAGGGCTCATAGCGCAACCAGCGGTAGCGCGCCTCGGCGGACTCCCCTCCGTAGACACCGCACCAGTCATCGAGTTCTTCACAGGCCCAGCCGTGCCCCCACCCCACCGTCAACGCGACACCGAGCCACCCCATACCGGTCCAAGTCGCCCGCTCTCTTCGCCCACTCATCTACGCCCCCTTCGGAAAAACCGGTTCAAAAATGGCGGTTGAAGGTGGAGTATGCCGCGCAGCCCCCCACGACACATTCATTTGCCCTGCGGGATCGAAACGCGCTATAGTGCGCGGCTCTTCGCCCGGCCAAGAGAAACGTTGACCGGGGGCGGCGGAGCCGTTAGAATCTCCGCCCTTTTCGAGGCAGGACTTTTTTGGAGTAGTCTCCCATGTATGCGGTAATTCGAACCGGCGGCAAGCAGTACCGAGTGAGCGAAGGCGACGTCATTCGCGTGGAAACCCTGGCCGCCGAGGCCGGCTCCAGCGTGGAGCTCGGCGACGTGCTGATGATCGCCGACGGCGACGAGATCAAGATCGGCACCCCGGTGCTCGAAGGCGCCAAGGTGACCGCGGACGTCACCGCCCACGGCCGCCACAAGAAGATCGAGGTCGTCAAGTTCCGTCGCCGCAAGCACTTCGATCGCCGCACCGGCCATCGTCAGAACTACACCGAACTGAAGATCACCGGCATCGCCGGCTGAAACCGAGAGGGCTTACACCATGGCACATAAAAAGGCAGGCGGCTCCACGCGCAACGGCCGCGATTCAGAGAGCAAGCGCCTCGGCGTGAAGATCTTCGGCGGCCAGAGCATCAACGCCGGCAGCATCATCGTCCGCCAGCGCGGCACCCGCTTCCACCCCGGCGTCAACGTCGGCTGCGGTCGCGACCACACCCTGTTCGCCAAGGCCGACGGCAAGGTGGTGTTCGAGATCAAGGGCCCGAACAACCGCAAGACCGTCAGCGTCGTCCCTGCCTAAGCGGGACGTCGCCTCGGCGCCGAAAAGCCCCGCCCTTGGCGGGGCTTTTTCGTTTTCTAAAGAAATGGACAGGATTAACAGGATTTTTCAGGATTAACAGGTTGTATTCGAGCCGTCTCCCTTCTGGCCTGTAAATCCTGAAAAATCCTGTTAATCCTGTCCATTCTTCTTACACCCCAACGGGCCCACCGCCATGAAATTCGTCGACGAAGCATCCATCCATGTGAAGGCCGGGGACGGCGGCAACGGCTGCGTCAGTTTCCGCCGTGAGAAGTACATCCCCAAGGGCGGACCCGACGGCGGCGACGGTGGCGACGGCGGCAGCGTCTACCTGATCGCCGACTCCCACCTCAACACCCTGGTGGACTTTCGGCACGTGCGCCGCTATCAGGCGCAGCGCGGCGAGAACGGCATGGGCAAGGAGCGCACCGGCAAGGGCGGCAGCGACCTGGAGATCCCGGTGCCGGTGGGCACCGTGGCGATCGACATCGACACCGAGGAGACCCTCGGCGACCTGGTGGCGGCGGGCCAGCGGCTGCTGGTGGCGCAGGGCGGTTTCCACGGCCTCGGCAACACCCGCTTCAAGAGTTCGGTCAACCGCACCCCGCGCCAGTCCACCTCCGGCACCCCCGGCGAGGCGCGCGACCTGCGCCTCGAACTGAAGTTGCTCGCCGACGTCGGCCTGCTCGGGCTGCCCAACGCCGGCAAGTCGACCCTCATCCGCGCGGTCTCCGCGGCGCGGCCGAAGGTGGCCGACTACCCCTTCACCACGCTGATCCCCAATCTCGGCGTGGTGAGCATCGAGGAGCACCGCAGCTTCGTCATGGCCGACATCCCCGGCCTGATCGAGGGCGCCTCCGAGGGGGCCGGGCTCGGCGTGCGCTTCCTCAAGCACCTCTCACGCACCGGACTGCTGCTGCACGTCATCGACATCGCCCCCATCGACGGCTCCGACCCAGTGACGGAAGCGCACAAGATCGTCAATGAGCTGGCCGCCCACAGCGAAGAGCTGGCCGACAAGGAGCGCTGGCTGGTGCTCAACAAGACCGACCTGCTACCCGACGAGGAGGCCGCCGCGCGCTGCACCGAGATCGTCGAGCGGCTGGCGTGGGAGGGCCCCGCCTTCCGCATCTCCGCCGCCCTCGACCAGGGGACCCGCGAACTCTCCTACAAGATCATGGAGCACCTGGAGGCGCTGCGCGGTTTCGAGGAGGAGGCCGAGCAGGCCGACCAGCCCTACGATCCAACGCAGGGCTGACGGCACCTGTAGGGCGTGCCGCGCGCGCCTTGCCGAACGAAGCCACCGTTCAACAACGCCGACACGCCGCGGGACAGACGGCAGATCCTTTTGACATGGCGCGCACGGCGCGCCCTATAGGTGCCCCTCGCGCTCATCAATGGAGCCACCTACAATCCGCTGATGGACCGCTTCAAGAACCCCTACGCCCACGGGAGCAACGACACCCTCGGGGTGCTCGCGATCAACCTGGGCACCCCCGACGCCCCCACCCCCTCCGCACTGCGCCGCTACCTCGGCGAGTTCCTGTGGGACCCGCGGGTGGTGGAGATGGCGCGCCTGCCGTGGTGGCTGATCCTCCACGGAATCATCCTGCGCACGCGCCCCAAACGCTCCGCCCGGCTCTATGAAAAGGTGTGGCAGGCGGACGGCTCACCGCTGCTGGCAATCGCCCGCGGCCAAACCCGCAAACTGGAATCCGAACTGGCCCGGCGCCTGGAGCGCCCGACCAAGATTGCCCTCGGCATGCGCTACGGCAACCCCTCCATCGCAGCCGCCCTGACCGAATTGGCCGCGGCCGGCTGCACCCGCATCGTCGCGCTGCCCCTCTACCCCCAGTACTCCGCCACCACCACCGCCAGCAGTTTCGACGCCCTGTTCGACGAGCTGAAGGGGTGGCGCCGCCAGCCGGAGCTGCGCCTGATCGCCGGCTACCACGACCACCCCGGCCACCTCGACGCCCTCGCCGCCTCGGTGCGCGACCATTGGACGGCCCACGGACGCGGCGACCGGCTGCTCTTCTCCTTCCACGGCATCCCGTTGCGCTACGCCCGGGCCGGCGACCCCTACCCCGAGCAGTGCCGACGCACCGCCGCGGAGGTCGCCACGCGGCTGGAGCTGAGCGACGAGGAGTGGGCGATCGCCTTCCAGTCCCGCCTCGGCAAGGAGGAGTGGCTGCGCCCCTACACCGACGAGACCCTGGCGACGTGGCCGTCCCAGGGGATCCGACGGGTTCAGGTACTCTGCCCCGGCTTCTCCGCCGACTGCCTGGAGACCCTGGAGGAGATCGCCGGGGAGAACCGCGAGACCTTCCTGGCGGCGGGCGGTGACGACTACCACTACATCCCCGCCCTCAACGACCGCGACGACCATATCGCCGCGCTGGCGGGGTTGGTGATGCGGCATGCCGCGGGGTGGGGTGAGCAGGTGTGAACGGTGTGGAGCAGCGCGCCGAGTCCGCAGCCGACCGGAACGAAATGTGGGCAGGTCGCCCGTCAATGAAGTATTAACGGATGACCAGACAGGGAGCGGCTAATGGGTGACCTCGGCGCTGTGCATATTCCCTGAAGGTAGACCTCCGACATAGGCCACGAAACGCTGCGCCGCTTCACGCACCTCGGACTCGCTGCCGACCAATGCCACCCGAATGCGGTTCCGGCCGGGGTTGATGCCGTGAACCTCGCGCGCCAGAAAACTACCCGGCAGCACCACGACACCCTGCTCGCGGTATAGGCCACGGGCAAAATCACGGTCGTCGACCGGCGTCTGCAACCAACAATAGAAACCGGCGTCAGGTAGGCAAACGGGTAGCAGCGGGTTCAGCTGCTCTGAAAATGCGCTGAATTTGGCAGCGTAGCGTGCGCGGTTATCGGCGACATGCGTGCGGTCCCCCCACAGACTCTGCGAAATTCGCTGTACCAGACCGCTCATGGCCGACCCGTGATAGGTGCGATAGCGCAGGAACTGCGCAATCAGCCCGGCGTCACCGGCCGCGAAGCCCGAGCGCAGCCCCGGTACATTGGAGCGCTTGGACAATGAGCCGAATACCACCAGGCGGCTGAAGTCCGCACGTCCCGACAGTTGCGCCGCCTGCAGAGCGCCGAGTGGCGGCGTACGCTCGTCGATATAGATATCGCTGTAGCACTCGTCCGCGGCAATGATGAAATCGTAGCGATCGGCCAATGCGAACAGTGTTTGCCACTCAGCCAGCGTGGTAACCGCCCCGGTCGGATTCGCCGGCGAACAGACAAATACCAGTTGAGTGCGTTGCCAGACCGCAGGAGGTACCGATTGCCAATCGGAACGGAATTGACCATCCTCGAGCGCATTGACGAAATAGGGCTGCACGCCGGCCAGCAAGGCAGCGCCTTCATAGATCTGGTAAAAAGGATTCTGGCAGACCACCAGGTCGGAACTGCGCGAGCCATCGATTACCGCCTGGGCAAAGGCGAACAGCGCTTCCCGGCTACCCAAGGTGGGAAGTACTTGGCTGAGCGGGTCGACCGGTGCCAGTTCGAAGCGCCACTGTAGCCAATCGGCGATGGCCTGGCGCAACGTGAGCGTACCGGCGGTCGTCGGATACGTGGCCACTTCCGCCCCTCCTTCGGCCAGCAGGTCGGCGACGGATGCCGGCGGCGCATGTCGGGGTTCACCGACGGACAGGTCGATCAAGGCACGGCCTGGCGGCGTTTGCAGGTCGGCAAACAACGCTTTCAGTTTTTCGAATGGATACGGTTGCAGCACCTGCAGGCGTGGATTGCGTTCAGGCGCTGGCGCGTTGTTGTAGCTGGGCATCTTTGAGTTTCTCGGCAATCGAATGCAGACAACGGTGCGTCTCTTCCCAACCGAGGCAGGCATCGGTGATCGATACGCCGTAGCGTAGTTTCGTTGGCGGCTCTACCAGGGGTTGACTGCCTTCCCGGATGTTGCTTTCAAGCATGATCCCCTTGATCGAGGTGTTGCCGGCAAGAATCTGGGCAACCACGGCATCCGCCACCATCGGCTGATGTTTGGGGTCGCGCCGGGAATTCACATGGCTACAGTCGATCATGATGCGCGGCTGCATCCCAAGGTTGCGCAAGGCCTTTTCTGCCCGCGCCACATACTCCGCCGTATAGTTGGGACGTCCGCCCCCGCCACGCAGCACCAGGTGCGCATCGCGATTTCCCCGGGTCTGCACCAGAGACACCCGCCCCTCCTGATCGATACCGAGAAAGCTATGCGGTTGGGCCGCGGATAGCATGGCATGCACCGCGACATCGATGCCGCCATCGGTGCCATTCTTGAAGCCTACCGGCGAGGAGAGGCCGCTGGCCATCTCGCGATGCGTCTGCGATTCGGTGGTCCGCGCCCCGATGGCCGTCCAGGACACCAGATCGTGCAGATATTGCGGGGCGATCGGATCCAGCGACTCGGTTGCCGCCGGCATCTTCAGCTCGGCAAGGCCCAACAGCAGATGGCGGGCCAGCGCCAACCCCTCCGCCATGCGAAAGCTGCCGTCGAGACGAGGGTCGTTGATCAGCCCCTTCCACCCGATAGAGGTACGCGGCTTTTCGAAGTACACACGCATGACGATGAACAGCTGATCCGCCAGTTCCTCGGCCACGCGTTTCAACCGTTTGGCATAATCGAGAGCCGCGAGCGGGTCATGAACCGAACAGGGCCCCACCACCACCAGGAGACGTGGATCGTTACCGAACAGGATGTCACGGATGACCGCTCGCGCTTTGGCGACAAACCGCTCACCGGCGGGCGAGATGCCCACCCGCTGCTTGAGGTCGGTCGGCGGTTCCAGGGTATCCATGGACACCACGTGGCGTGTCAGCCCGGCGGCGCCGGGCGACATTTCGAATATCTCTGCCATCAGCTGAAATCCCGTGCCAGAATCTGCTCGATATTGCGTTCGGCCATGGCCGCAATCGTCAGGGCCGGATTGGTACAGCCGGTGTGCCCGGGCATCAGCGCGCCGTCCATCACGTACAAGCCCGGATAGTTGCACACGGTACCGATATTGTCCGTCGCCCGATCCAGAACCACTCCACCCAGCGGGTGTGCCGTTACCCCGCCCTCGACCGGTGCGGAACCGGCCGCACCGCGGCCGCGCCGTTGGCTGGACCCTTCCCGCATTTCAACATGGCCGTGGCGCACGGCGCGCACATCTCTGCGGCTCATGCCCCAGGCCAAGGCCAGCCGCTCGTAGGTGTCCTGGCCGGCGGCGATGACATTCTCCGTAGCCGGCGCTCCAGCGGGCCAGTAGAGCAGCACATCGTCGGCTGCCGGGTCATAGGTGAAACGGCCCAAAGCCGGCGGCGTGGACATGCCGATCGAGGCGACCAGCCCCTGCTCACCCTCGGTTGACCAGTCGGCATACGACTCGACGCTAACCGGGGCCAGCGCATTGGCGTGATCCTCGATGGCCACCGTTACCGGCCCACCGCGGTTGGGTTTGATCCGGCTACGCAGTCCGCTGATCTGGCTGAACATATCGCCGTTGTTGCCCCAGTTCTGCCCCACCTCGGCATTCAACTCCGGCAGATCGCCGCGCCCTCTGGCGCGCACCAGTAAGCGGCTGGTCGCCACCGACCCCGCCGCGAGGAACAGTCTGCGCACCACATAGGTGCGCCGGCGCAAGACACCACCATTGCTGTCGAGTTCATCCGCACTCACCACATAGCGGCCGTCCGGCCCTGTCGCGATGCTCGTTACATTTTGCTGAGTTTGCAGATCCAGATGGCCGGTACGTTCCGCACGGTGCAGATAGTTGGTATCCAGCGAGCGCTTGGCGCCACTGTTGTTGCCGTACCAGAACTCACCCGCGATCACCGACTCGACCCGTTGCCCGCGCAATTCCTTATGCACGATATCCCAGGACAGGCCGAGATCCAGCAGACGGCTGGTCAAGCCGGCGCGCTGCCCCAGTTGCAGCCAGGTGCGCGCAGCCGCGTAGTCTCGTCGCGCCAGTATCGATCGTGGCATGGGACTCGGACGGATCAGCGAGCGCACCCGTGGATAGTAGACCTCATCCATCGGCCCATAATCGAGACTATCGCCGAAGGTCTGTGCAAACATCTGTGGTGTTGGCTGGTACAGGGCGCCGGCATACACCAGGGAGCCACCGCCGACACCCGCGCCGGCCAGGGATGCGATGCCGTCGCCGATAGTCAGATCCAATATGCCGATATAGCGATCGATCGGCTTGGGCTCCCCGAGAATGGCCGAATCGCTTAACCAAGCCGAGCGACCGTCCGGATTCTGTAGCGATGAGAAGGTGTTCTGCTCGGCCGTCACCGGCCAACGGCGACCGCGCTCCAACATGACGGTCGTGACCCCCTGCTCAGCCAACCGCAATGCGGTCACCGCCCCACCGAACCCCGAGCCGATCACCATCACGTCGACCGGTTCACTGTCGGCAGCCAATGCACTGAGCACCGCCGGGCTGCGACAAAGCGCCAGCCCCCCGACTCCCAGCCCCAGGGCCTTGATGAAGTTTCTGCGTGAGATTTCCTTTTTCATGGCTGTCACTCCTGCCTCCCGGGCTTGCTACAAAACGACCGTGCGGTGGCTATCGACCAGGCGTCTGATCTTGGTGTCGATCGCATGCGAGTAATCGACCTCGCCGGTCATCAGACTCGCCATGCACTCACCGAGCACGCGACATTCGGCCTCACGGAAACCCAGGCGGGTGATCTCACTGACACCGACACGTACGAAACCGTCCACGTTGATGTGATGACGCTGCAGACGATCGCGCAAGCGGATACTTTGCTTTACCGGGTAGTCGGTTATCACCTGATGGCAATAGGTGAGTTCCGGGAAGTTCTGCGCATTCAGACCGTGCGCCGGCACCCCCCTTTCCAGGAAGACCCGGGCGATGACCCGCGCATTGCGCACGACCTGCTCGGCATACTCGTACCAGCGGGTCTCTTCGAGAACGATGCCGGTGGAGGCGATGCGCGCCAAGTGGGGATTGCAGATCATCGTCGGGCCGTTGAGCGGTGCCAGATTCGCCAACTGCTCGACCCGCTTGTGCAGCTCCTCGTCGTTGCTCAGGATGATGCCGCCTTGCGGCCCCGGAAAGGTCTTGTGGGTGGAGCCGAGCAGAATATCCGCACCTTCGCGTAGCGGGTCCTGATACTGGCCACCGGCGATCAACCCCAAGGTATGCGAGCCGTCATACGCCACCACGCCACCGTAGCCGTGGACCACTTCCGCGACCTCCGTGACCGGCATGGGGTAGGTGACGATCGATGACCCTAGAACCACCAGCGGCGGCTTCTGCTCCTCCAGCAGGGCCAGGGTGCGCGGAAGATCGATTTGCCAGTCTTTCTCGGAGAACGGCAGTGGCAGCGAGCGGCGTTCGAAGGTCTCGTAGTTCAGGGGATAGCCGCCGCCCGGGAAGAACGGTGGAATCCGTCCGACCGCCTCGCCACTACGGGTAAGGGCAAAGATCACCGCCAGCAGCGCCACATTGCCGGAAATCGGCGCTATGTTTGCGTATTCAGCGGAAAACACGCGTTTTGCCAGCTCACCGACGGTGAAGATGATCTCCTGTGCCGGTTCGGTACCTGCGTAAAATGACGCCGCATAGCGGGCCTGGATATCCGAACCGAGCGGCCCTCGAGCACGTTCACTCAAGCGGTTCTCGCTGACGATCAGATTGAGACTGTCGAGGCGCTCCCGCGAATGCTTTTCCAACAGATTTTCGATCGAACCGAAGGCCTCACCGACCTGATAACTGTCATGTAGATTCTCTGCCACACTCTGCATTACAACGACTCCCTTGCCGTGTCGGAACAAGGACCGGGCCGAGAACGCCCGGCATCATTCCGTGATTTATCACTTGACCTTGATCATTACTTCGTCGGCGGGACCGGGCCCGTCGTCGCCGTGCAGGAAACCACCCCGCAGGCGACGAGGCGCCGATAGGCGCCATCACCCGGAGGACCTCCTACCGTTCCGGATCCCACGAAACGATGACGAGGATTTGTTGCCTGGTGGTCCGCCCGGTTCGTTGCGGACCCTTGCGCTGCGCTCAATACTTGCCGTTGCCGTTTTTCCACTCGGCACGCGGCGGGATCGTCTGCAAAGTATCCCAATGCTCCGCGATCTTGCCGTTCTGCACACGGAACAGGTCGTAAAAGGAGGTGTGAGTACCGCCAAAGTCTCCCTCGCTGGCCACCAATACGAAGTTGCCTTCACCCAACACCTTGTGGACCTTGGTGTACTTCATATCGATGCCTTGTTTGGCAAGAGCCTTCAGCGCCGCATCCAGACCGGAGAGGCCATCGCCGATCTGCGGGTTGTGTTGTATGTAATGATCGCCGTCGAAATAGTTGGGCAGCTTGTCCAAATGCCCATGCACCAGAACGTCCTCCACGAAGTTCTTGACCAGCGCCTTGTTGGCGGCCGTATCGCCCCGATCGTCGACAACTTGCTGGCCGTCGAGCATGGTGTGTCCGCTGGGATTGGGGTCGGTGGGCTTGTCCTGAAGATTGTCCCAGTGCTCGACAATGCGCCCGTCCTCGAAGCGAAAAATGTCGAATCCGACCTTGGGGCCGAAGAAGTTGTAGTCGGTTTGCGCAAAAACGTAGGGGCCGTCCTCGAACACCCTGACGGTGTTTGCCTTTGCCGACCCCTCGGGCAGTTGTTGCAACACCTTGCCGAATCCAGCCAGACCGTCGCCGACTGCGAGATTGTGCTGGATGTAGCGATCGGGGTTGATGTAGGCCACCGGGGCGGCGTCTCCGGTTTCGATGCTCTTCAGCAGATCGACGACTTTCTGTTTGTTGGTTGACACGGTTTTCTCCTGTCTGGTTTGCGACGCTTGGGCAGCCAAAGGCGATGCGCTCAACACGGCGGACGCGAGCAAGACCGCGCCACATTTCTGCAAATAGTTCGACATTGTCTGTGTTCCTTTCGTCTATCTTTCAGCGCGTTGCTTGTGGTCGGTGCAGGCAAAATATATAGTTGGTCGCCCCCCCTCTCTAGGTGGTTTTACGACTAAAAACTGGATAAAAAGGACAAGGCATGTCCCCCCGGCATGGAAAACACAAATCCGCTGCCATTCCGCGGGCGGTTTACAGCCCACGGGGTGCCTACTCACTCGACCTGGAGGTCTTATCGGTCGACCACCTGCGTAGACGCACCAGTGGCGAACAGTTGCCGAGCCTGGAGCGGATCGAATTCAACCTGTTGCTGTATGTCACCCGGGGCCACTGTTCGCATGCCATCGATTTCGAATCCGAGGAGTGCGCCCCCGGTTCTCTGATGTTGATTCAGTCCGGACAGACCCACCGCTTCGACAGCAGCCCCGGATGGGACGGATGGATGGTGCTCTATCGACCGGAATTCCTTTACCCGTTGGAGGCGATGGCGCTGCTGTCGGGCATGGAGCAGCTGCCTTCTCACCTGACGTTGAGCCCCGATGATCGACGAGCGGTGGCCGAATCCATCGAACGCATGTACCTCGATACCCGCAAGCAAGCGGACGACACGCTCCTGCACACCTTGCTGCGCAACCAGCTGTGCGCGTTGCTCACACGAGTACAGCTGATCCACTCGCGCCAGGAGGCGAAGTCCCCGATTTCCTCGACGTCGCTACAGCGCTTCAAGCGCTTCAAGCGCGCTGTCGATCAACACCATCAGCAACTACACCGCGTGCACGAGTACGCGCAGCTGCTGGGGTGCTCGGAGAAGACTTTGAACCGCGATACGCATGAGGTCCTCGGTATCGGCGCCAAGGCTTTCATCACACGCCGGGTGCTGCTCGAAGCCAAACGCCTGCTGATCCATACCAGCCAACCGATTTCCAGCATCGGTCACTCGCTCGGCTTCGACGAGGTGACCAATTTCTTCAAACTGTTCAAACGCGAAACCGGCCGTTCTCCCGGCGAGTTCCGGCGCGTCGGGCCCAGCTGACCGCCGTGCCCTGTTCAACGCCCACCTCGGTTCCACAAAGCCACATACCTAGAAAAACGCCCGGTGGAGGCGTGGCCCGCAACGGGCGCGCCTCCACCGGGCGTTTTTCTAGGTAGAAGTTCGAAGATCGCGGCGAGTTCCCCGCCCAATCTGGACACAAACGACCACCTCGGGCACAATTCGCAGCCTACCCCGGCGCCCTCGCCGACCCCGCTCCCGCAGACACGCAACGACACCCCCGTGCCCAAGATTCTCGTCCTCAACGGCCCCAACCTCAACCTGCTCGGCAGCCGCGAGCCGACGCACTATGGGCATACCGGCCTCGACGAAATCGACGCCCGCCTCGTCGCGCTCGCCGAAGAGCGGGGACACCGCCTGGAGAGCCTGCAGAGCAACGCCGAACATGTGCTGATCGAGCGCATCCACGCTGCCCGCGACGACGGCACCGCCTTCATTCTTATCAACCCGGCCGCCTTCACCCACACCAGCGTCGCCCTGCGCGACGCCCTCAGCGCGGTAGCGATCCCGTTCATCGAGATCCACCTCTCCAACGTCCACGCGCGGGAGCCGTTCCGCCGTCACTCCTATTTCTCCGACATCGCCCAGGGGGTCGTCAGCGGCCTCGGCGCGATCGGTTACGAGCTGGCCCTGCGGGCCGCGCTCGAACGACTGAACCACTAACGGGTAAACCAACATGGATATTCGCAAAATCAAGAAGCTCATCGAGCTGCTCGAAGAGTCCGGTGTCGCCGAGATCGAAATCAAGGAGGGCGAGGAGTCGGTGCGAATCAGCCGCGCCACCGCCCCGATGTCCTTCGCCGCCCCGATGATGGCCGCGCCGGTCGCCGCACCCGCCCCGGCAGCGGCTTCCGCTGCGGCGCCTGCGGCCGCCGAGGCCCCCGCCGAAACCACCGGCCACCCGGTGAAGTCGCCGATGGTCGGCACCTTCTACCGCGCCTCCTCGCCCACCGCCAAGGCCTTCGTCGAGGAGGGCCGCTCGGTCAACGTCGGCGACACCCTGTGCATCATCGAGGCGATGAAGATGATGAACCAGATCGAGGCGGACAAGGCCGGCACCATCAAGAAGATCCTGGTGGAGAACGGCCAGCCGGTGGAGTACGAACAACCGCTCTTCATCATCGAATAAGGACGGTCGCCCCCATGCTGGAAAAAGTCGTCATCGCCAACCGCGGCGAAATCGCCCTGCGCATCCTGCGCGCCTGCCGCGAACTGGGCATCAAGACCGTCGCCGTCCACTCCACCGCCGATCGCGATCTGAAGCATGTGCGACTGGCCGACGAGCACGTCTGCATCGGCCCCAACCCCTCTGCCGACAGCTACCTCAACGTCCCGGCGCTGATCTCGGCGGCCGAGGTGACCGATGCCACCGGCATCCACCCCGGCTACGGCTTCCTCTCGGAGAACGCCGATTTCGCCGAGCGGGCCGAGCAGAGCGGCTTCACCTTCATCGGCCCGCGCCCCGAGACCATCCGCATGATGGGCGACAAGGTCTCGGCGATCCGCGCCATGAAAGAGGCGGGAGTACCCTGCGTTCCCGGCTCCGACGGCCCGCTCGGCCCCGACGACGCCGAGAACCTGCGCATCGCCAACCGCATCGGTTACCCGGTGATCATCAAGGCCTCCGGCGGCGGCGGCGGCCGCGGCATGCGCGTGGTCCACGGCGACGCCGCGCTGATCGGCGCCATCTCGCTGACCAAGAGCGAGGCGGGCGCCGCCTTCGGCAACGACGAGGTGTACATGGAGAAGTACCTGGAGAACCCGCGCCACGTGGAGTTCCAGGTGCTTGCCGACACCCACGGCAACGCCATCCACCTGGGCGAGCGCGACTGCTCGATGCAGCGCCGCCACCAGAAGGTGGTGGAGGAGGCCCCGGCCCCCGGCATCAGCGTCAAGCTACGCAACGAGATCGGCGAGCGTTGCGCCGAGGCGTGCCGCAAGATCGGCTATCGCGGCGCCGGCACCTTCGAGTTCCTCTACGAGAACGGCGAGTTCTACTTCATCGAGATGAACACCCGCGTCCAGGTGGAGCACCCGGTCACCGAGATGGTCACCGGGGTGGACATCGTCAAGGAGCAGTTGCGCATCGCCGCGGGGATGGAGCTCTCCTACAAGCAGAAGGATATCCACCTCACCGGCCACGCGGTGGAGTGCCGGATCAACGCCGAGGATCCCACCAACTTCATGCCCTCGCCCGGCACCATCACCCAGTTCCACCCGCCGGGCGGCCCCGGAGTGCGCTGGGACAGCCACATCTACAACGGCTACCGGGTGCCCCCCTACTACGACTCGATGATCGGCAAGCTGATCACCCACGGCGAGGACCGCGCAGCGGCCCTGGCGCGGATGAACGGCGCGCTGCAGGAGCTGGTGATCGACGGCATCAAGGTCAACGTGCCGCTGCAACTCGACATCGTCAACGACGCCGCCTTCCAGCAGGGGGGGACCAACATCCACTACCTGGAGAAGAAGCTGGGACTCTGATCTCGCCACCTCACCGGACGAAAAAGGCGATGTCCGAGTTAGCGACCTGCACCTCGATTCCCTGTAGGAGCGGCCCCGAGGCCGCGATCGGGACGGAGTGCGGCACTTCGATTTGATAGGCGGCAGAAGCAGACGCGGCGCCATCGCGGCCTTTTCGTTTCGAGTCCCGCCAAACGCTCGACGGGCTACTCCGCCTCGGCGACTCCGTCTACCCCGTCGAAGAACTCCACCACGCCGGTCTCCAGGGAGTACTCGGCACCGACGATCATCAACCCGTCCTTCTCCACCAATCGCTCCAACAACGCCGAGCCGTGGCGCAAGTGGTTGGCGGCGGTGCGCACGTTGGCGCGCACCGCGCGGGCGACCAGCGCCTCGCGGTCGTGACGCAGATCGGTCTCCAGCAGCCCCTCCACTGACGGGCGGATACGGTCGACGATGGAGCGGATGTTGTGGGAGTGGTGGGGCTGCGGTTCGATCAGCTGATCGATCGTGGCACAGATGGCGCCGCAGTGGGAGTGGCCCATCACCACCACTAGCCGGGTGCCGAACTGCTCGGCGGCGAACTCGACGCTGCCCACCTGGGAGGGCGCGACGATGTTGCCCGCCACCCGGATGACGAAGAGCTCGCCCAGCCCCTGGTCGAAGACGATCTCCGCCGGCACCCGCGAGTCGGAGCAGCCGAGGATGATCGCCATCGGCTGCTGACCATCTTCCCCACCGCCGCGACGGGAGTGGCTCGCCATCGCCTCAAGGCTGCGCACGTTGGAGACGAACCGCTGGTTCCCCTCCCGCAACCGCCGCAACGCTTCCGCTGCACTCGCTGGACCGCTCATCCCACCCCCTTTGTCGCAAACCGTTCCACACATGACGGGTCGAACCTCCGCCCCGGGGTCCGCGACCCCGGGGCTGCGTTTACGCTAATCGAGGATGGTGCGGGCGTTGATCGGCTGCACCGGGCGGTTGTTGGGGTGATGCATCACATGCTGGAAGGCCTCGATCTGTGCCTTCGAGGCGGTAGCCGTGTGCTTCATCACCAGCCAGGTGACCCCCTCGCTGCACGGCGGCGTGGTCAGCGAGCCGTTGTAGCGGAAGTAGTCGCGATCGGCGGGCAGCAGGCCGTTGACGTCGATGGTGGAGGCCGGCGCGGCCGAGCCTCGGTGATCGGGCATCGCCGCCCACGCCTTGGCCAGCTCGGCATTCGCCTCGCCCTCTTCGAACATCACCCCGATCACCGCCAGGTTGCCGTCGGCGTCGGCGTGGACCAGATGCATCTCCATCGGGAAGGAGTCGCCGGCGATGAGGTTCTCGCTGGGCGAGTGGAAGTGAAACTGCTTGAGCTCATAGGGCCGCCCGTTGACCTGGAGGGTGCTGCCGGGGGCGTAGTCGACCTTGATGGTGTGGCCGTTGTTGACCACCCGGGTGCCACCGGCCTGGTAGTGGAGGGCCAGCGGCGGCAGCTCCGCCTGGATGAAGCCGCCGAGGTCCACCGGCGACTGGTTGCGGCCGGTCCCGCAGAGGTGATAGTCGGGGCTCAGCTGGCCCCAGTGCTCGGGGCCCTCCTCACCGCTGTAGCCCCACGGGGCACCGCCGGAGGCGGCGGCGCTGCCGGCAACGATCATCAGCATTGAGGCGAGAAGGCATTTTTTCATCGGGTCACTCTCCAAGATTTAGGTTCGAGGCGGGAAAGGCCCGCCGGGAGCGGGCTCAGGCGATTATACCCGGCGGCTCCCCTCCGGGCGCTGCTTGAAGCGGCGATAGCCCCACTGGTACTGCTCCGGCAGGCGGCGCACCATCCGCTCCACCTCCCGGTTGAGGGCGGCGGCGCCCGCCTCCGGGTCTTCGTCGGCGAGGTCGTCGGGGCAGCGGATGAAGTGGAGGCGGTAGCCCCTTCCCCTCGGCAGCCGCTCGGCGTAGCCGATGAAGAGCGCAGCGCCGTTGCGCCGGGCGAGGCGGTTGACCAGCACCATGGTGTAGGCGGGGATGCCGAAGAAGGGGGCGAACACCCCATTGCCCTCCCCCGGCTCCTGGTCGGGGAGGATACCGACCATTTCGCCGCGCTTCAGCCCCTGCATCAGGGCACGCACGCCGGCGGCGTCGGTCTTCGCCAGACGGGTGCCGGTGCGCGCGCGCCCGTCGCGGATCAGCGGCTCCAGGGCGGCCATCCGCGGCGGGCGGTAGAGGGTGGTCATGGGCCAGTGGCGAGCGCAGTAGAGGCCGCCGATCTCCCACGAGCCGAGGTGCGGGGTGAGCATCACCACGCCCCGCCCCTCGGCCATCGCCTCCTCCACCGCCTCGCGGTTTTCCACCTGGACGGCCAACGCCATCAACCGCTCGGCGGACCAGTGCCACATCGGCCCCAGCTCACTGAAGGTCTTGCCGCTCTCGGCCATCGCCCGGCGCAGCAGGCGGCGGCGCTCGGCGGGTGCGAGCTCCGGCAGACAGCGCTCGATGTTGGTTCGCGCGACACCTCCCATACGGGTGGGGAGTATCAGCATCATTCGGCCGATCGCCGCCCCGAGCGCGTGGTTGAGCGCCAGCGGCAGGGCGGCGAGCAGCCGCAGGAGCCCCAGCAGCAGCCGCTCCCGCAGCCGCCTACCGCCCCTCACGGCGGGATCCCCCCTTCGGTCAGCAGCGGCCGCATGGCGGTCAGCAGGCTACGGAACAGGGTCTTGTTGGCGCGCTCCTCGGCGGCCAGGAGCCCCTTCATGTGGGCGCGCTGGGTCGGCATGGTGAAGCAGGCGGGGCAGTTGTCCTTGATGATCGGCAGCTCCGCCGCGCGAGCGAAGTCGGCGGTCTGCCGCTCGCGGACGTAGACCAGCGGGCGGATGATCCGCAGGTCGCCGGCGTCGTTCAGGTAGTGCGCCTTCATGGTGCGCAGTTGGCCTCCGTGGAAGGCGGACATCAGGAACGACTCGGCCAGGTCGTCCAGGTGCTGGCCGAGGGCGAGCACGTTGTAGCCCTCGCGGCGCATGGCGGAGTAGATGGTGCCGCGTTTCATGCGGGCGCACCAGGCACAGTAGGAGTCCTTGGTCATGTGCTCCCTGGCCAGATCCATGATCGGATGCTCCTCGAAGAGGTAGGGCACCCCGCGATCGGCCACGTAGGGCTTCAGCCGGGACGGATCGAACCCCTCCACCTCCGGATCGACGGTGACCACACCGAGGCCGAAACGGATTGGGGCGTGGGCCTGGAGGTGGAGCAGCACATGAAGCAGCGTCAGGGAGTCCTTGCCGCCGGAGAGGCCGAGCAGCACCCGGTCCCCTTCGCGGATCATGTCGAAATCGGCGATCGCCCGGCCCACCTGGCGGAGGATCGATTTGGGCGGGCGGGTGTAGTCGGTCTTGGGGCGGGGGACGGTCATGACCGGGAAAGGTACTCAATTTGGGTAAAAGGCGAAAGGTCAAAGGATAAAGGAAGTAGCGGCCGTGCCAACCCAATGCATTGTTTTCCAAACAATACAATATCGAAGACCGGAGCGACGCCGAACGGAGACCCTTTAACCTTTAACCTTTAACCTTTAACCTTTAACCGTTGACCGTTGACCGTTGACCGTTGACCTTTGACCCGGTTCGCCCGCCTCCGCGCGCCCGTTACACAGCAAATCCCGGCCTGGGTTATAATTTCGCTCTTTTCCCCACCGGGAGACGACCCCCATGGAGCGCTCCGCACCCGCCGAGCTGCGCGGCCTCACCCCCCGCGAGGCCCACGAGCTGCTGCACCGCGACCCCCACGCGGTGATGATCGACATCCGCTCGACCATGGAGTTCCTGTTCGTCGGCCACCCGGTGGGGGCGGTGCATATCGCCTGGATCGACGAGCCGAGCTGGGACGTCAACCCCGACTTCGTCACCGAGGTGCGCGAGGCGCTCGCCGGCGACGAGGGGCGCAACCGCCCCATCGTGCTGATCTGCCGCAGCGGCAACCGCACGCTACAGGCGGGCGCAGCGCTGATCGAGGCGGGGTTCACCAACGTCCACCATGTGGCCGATGGCTTCGAAGGGGAACTGGACGACCAACACCACCGCAACACCCTCAACGGCTGGCGCTGCGAGGGGCTGCCGTGGGAACAGTGCTGATCTCCGAGAGGAAAGAGGAAAGGTGAAAGATAAACGCAAGAGGGGGCGATCCGCGGTTTACGCCGTGGAAATGGATGGTCGAGGACATTCGGCCTCTCACTTTCACTCCTGCCTTCGTGATTCCTACCCTCACATGTACGCAAACCGCGCTCCCGCCCTTTCCTGCTTTTCTCTTTTACCTTTTATCTTGGATCTTCGACCATGAAACCGAGCTTCATCGAACGACTTCGTGAACGGGTGCTGTTGTGCGACGGCGGCACCGGGACCCTGGTACAGGCCGCCGACCTGGATCTCGAGCGCGACTACAGGGGGCTGGAAAACTGCACCGAGGTGCTGATCGAGAGCCGCCCGGACTTCGTCGAGAGCGTCCATCGTGCCTACTTCGAGGCGGGCGCCGACGTGGTGGAGACCAACACCTTCGGCGCCAACCAGGTGGTGCTCACCGAGTTCGGGCTGACCGAGAAGACCTATCTGCTCAACAAGCTCGGCGCGGAGATCGCCCGCCGGGTGGCCGATGAGTTCGACACCGCCGAGTGGCCGCGCTACGTGCTCGGTTCCATGGGCCCCGGCACCAAGCTGCCGAGCCTCGGCCACATCGACTACGACACCCTGGAGGCCTCCTACGCCGAGCAGGCCCGCGGGCTGATCGACGGCGGGGTCGATGGCTTCCTGCTGGAGACCCACCAGGACCTGCTGACCATGAAGGCCGGGATCAACGGCGCGCGCGTCGCCATGGGCGAACGCGATGTCCACCTGCCGATCTTCGCCCAGGTGACCATCGAGACCACCGGCACCATGCTGGTCGGCTCCGACATGCAGGCGGCGATCACCGCCCTGGCGGCGATGGAGGTGGACGGCATCGGCATGAACTGCGCCACCGGCCCGGCGGAGATGTCGGAGCACCTGCAGACCCTGGCCGAGCACTGGCCGGGGATGATCTCGATCATGCCCAACGCCGGCCTGCCGATGCTGGTGGACGGCCAGACCGAGTACCCGCTGCTGCCCGCGGAGCTGGCCGACTGGCACTACCGCTTCGTCGAAGAGGACGGCGCCAATCTGATCGGCGGCTGCTGCGGCACCACGCCGGGGCACATCGCCGCGGTGCGCGAGATGCTCGACGAGCGCGACCACAAGGGCCCGGTGCCGCGCGAGGTGGAGCTCACCCCGGCGGTCTCCTCGCTTTACTCGGCGATGGCGCTGCGCCAGGAGAACGCGGTGTTCGCCATCGGCGAGCGCTCCAACGCCAACGGCTCGAAGCTGTTCCGCGAACGGCTGGCCGAGGAGGACTGGGATGCGCTGACCAACATCGGTCGCGCCCAGGTGAAGGACGGCTCCCACGCGCTGGACGTCTGCGTCGCCTACGTCGGGCGCGACGAGTCGCGCGACATGCAGGCGCTGATCGAACGCTATCGCGCCAACATCACCGTGCCGCTGGTGATCGACTCCACCGAGCCGCCGGTGATCGAGGCGGCGCTGAAGATGCTCGGCGGCAAGTCGATCATCAACTCGATCAACTTCGAAGACGGCGAGGAGCGCGCCGCGCAGGTGCTCACCATGGCGAAGAAGTACGGCGCCGCGGTGGTGGCACTGACCATCGACGAGGACGGCATGGCCAAGGAGGTGGACGACAAGCTGAAGATCGCCCACCGCCTCTACCACTTCGCGGTGCTCCAGCACGGCCTGCCGGCCCACGACCTGATCTTCGATCCGCTCACCTTCACCATCTGCACCGGCGTCGAGGATGACCGCGACCACGGCCTGAAGACCCTGGAGGCGATCGAGCGGATCGCCAAGGAGCTACCCGACTGCCAGATCGCGCTGGGGCTCTCCAACATCTCCTTCGGCCTCAAGCCGGCGGCGCGCCACGTGCTCAATTCGGTATTCCTCCACCACGCGATGGCGCGCGGCATGCAGGGGGCGATCATCCACATCAGCAAGATCATGCCACTGCACAAGATCGATGAGGAGCACCGCCAAGCCGCCGAGGACCTGATCTTCAACGAGTGGCGCGGTGGGCGCGACCCGCTGCTCCACTTCGTCGACCTGTTCAAGGACGTGGAGCTGGCGAAGGAGGAGAAGAAGGCCCCGGCGACCATCGAGGAGGCGCTCAAGCAGCGCATCATCGACGGCGACAAGCAGGGGCTCGACGCCGACCTCGCGCGGGCCATGGAGAAGTACCCGCCGCTGGAGATCATCAACACCCTGCTGCTCGACGGCATGAAGGTGGTGGGCGAGCTGTTCGGCTCCGGCCAGATGCAGCTCCCCTTCGTGCTCCAGTCCGCCGAGACCATGAAGGCGGCGGTGGCCTTCCTCGAACCGCACATGGAGAAGGCCGACGGTCGGCAGAAGGGCACCCTGGTACTGGCCACGGTGAAGGGCGACGTCCACGACATCGGCAAAAACCTGGTGGACATCATCCTCACCAACAACGGCTACAAGGTGGTGAACCTCGGCATCAAACAGCCGGTCCATACCATCATGGAGGCGGCGCGCGAGCACACCGCCGACGCGGTGGGGATGTCCGGCCTGCTGGTCAAGTCCACGGTGATCATGAAGGACAATCTGGAGGAAATGCGGCGCGAGGGGTTCGACGTGCCGGTGCTGCTCGGCGGGGCCGCGCTCACCCGGGGCTACGTGGAGAAGGATTGCGCCGAAGCCTACGGCGTCGCCGACGCGGTCCACTACGCCAAGGATGCCTTTTCCGGCCTGCGGCTGATGGACCGGATCATGGAGACGAAGGCCGCCGTCTGAACGACGGGCAAAAAAAACCCGGCGGGTGAGGCCGGGATTCATCTGCCCGAGGGCAGTGAAGGCGATTGTATTGGGTGCCTCCTGGCGACCTTTGGTGGTCTCTCAGACATCCTCCATCCCTGTTGGTTTGTTATCTCCTCCGCCGGACCCCGCATTCCATCGCGAGATTCCGGGCGTATCCAAGGTACGGCTTAATGGTGGCACGAAAGCAGAATTTTCGCTGTAGGAAGATAGACGAAAATTGCGTAGGAAATTTCTGATGATTTTCTTGAGAATTTCGCCATGGGGTTTTAGGAATAGCACCCGGATGCCGTACGATATTTCGCGCAGAAGAACGCGATGATCGGGCTGTTGCAACGGGTCAGCGAGGCCCGCGTCGAGGTGGCCGGGGAGACCGTTGGCCGGATTGGCCACGGCCTTCTGGTGCTGATCGGCGTCGAGCGTGGCGATGGCGAGACACAGGCGGAACGGCTGCTGGAGCGGCTGCTCGGCTACCGGGTGTTCGCCGACGCGGAAGGCCGGATGAACCTCAGCCTGCGCGACGTCGAGGGTGGACTTCTGCTGGTGCCCCAATTCACCCTGGCGGCGGATACCCGCAAGGGGATGCGCCCCAGCTTCACCACGGCGGCGGCGCCCGCGGAAGGGGAGAAGCTGTTTCGCTACTTGGCGGATCGCGCCCATCACGGCCACCCGACGGTCGCCGAGGGGCGCTTCGGCGCCGACATGCAGGTATCGTTGATCAACGACGGACCGGTCACCTTTCAACTGCGGGTCGCCCCGGCAGGGCCCGCGAAAGAATAACTTCCTGTTTTGGAACGCCGATCCGTTCCGCCCGGCGCCGGACGGGCGTCTCGACACCCCAAAACAGGAAGTTATTCTTTCGCGGGCCCCAACGGTCAGCGACAGAAAGCCATCCTCCCTACCCCACCCGGCGCCGACCACCGACCCGGCCGGCGCCGCAACAATGAACGCGCAAACGAGGACAACCCGTGGACCGTAAAGCCATTTTGATCGTGCTCTCGGTGGTGATGATTCTGCTCGGGGTGGGGATGATCCTGCCCAGCGGCGAGACGGTGCGCAAGGTGCGCGCACTGCCCTGGGAGATCGAACTGCTGCCCGATGGCGGCAGCCGGGTCTTCAACCTCACCCTCGACGAGAGCACCCTGGCCGATGCCGAGCGAACCCTCGATGACGAGGCCGACATCCAGCTCTTCGTCCGCGACGGTGACAAGCCTTCGCTCGAGGGCTACTTCAACGACGTCTGGCTGAGCGGGCTGAAGGCGCGGATAGTGCTCACCCTCAGCATGGACGAGGCCTCGCTCCGCGGCCTCTACAAGGGCGGCATCCGCATCTCCAAGTCGAGCAGCGGCAGCTCCCAGGTGCAGCTCTCCGGGGAGCAGGGAGCGCTGGCCCGCCTCGCCCCGATCTCCTCGATCACCTATCTACCGAAGGCCACACTGGAGGAGAAGCAGCTGGTCGGCCTGTTCGGCGAGCCGCAACGGCGGATCGACGCCGACCGCAACGGCACCCTCCACCTGCTCTACCCGAGCAAGGGGCTCGACATCGCCCTCGACAAAAAGGGCAAGGCGGTCATGCAGTATGTCGCGCCCCGCGACTTCGAACGGCTGATCACGCCGCTTTATGCCGCGTCCTCACGAGACAAAGAAGGAGGAAAGGAATAAAGGAATCCAACACGAAGGCGCGCTTCGCGCGGCAAGTATGTGAGCCGCTCGCTGAAATCCGGGTAGGGCGTGCCGACGACCGGAGGCGCACCAGCCGGAAAGGGCGGTGCGCCTCGTGCAACGGCACACCCTACGCTCGCACCCACCTTCCCGCGGACTTTCACCAGCATTAGGCGGAGACGCCTATCGCTGCTCCGCGCGCTCCTTGCCGTCGTCGTCGGACGACGCCTCCGCGGTATCGGCGACCTCCGTGGCTTCCGTGGAGGGCCGGGCGCCGGGCGGGTGATCGTCGTCGTCCATCAGGATGCGGTGGGCCGCGCCCTCCAGATCGTCGAACTGGCCGCTGCGGGCGGCGAGGATGAAGACCACGACCATGCCGAGCCCCATCAGGATCATGCCGGGAATAAGCCCGTAAATCACATCCATTGGCGGATTACCACGCTGCTTCGTTGGGCGGAGTTCGCGACCCCACCGTCCGCTGGTTCACGAACGACGGTAATCCGCCAAGATTTGGAATAGGGTGGGACAAGTCGTTAGACATCCTCCCTGCCCTTCGTTCCCCTGCATGCCCCTCATGGTGGTGGAATCCCACCACTCACGAACGTGAGAAGATCCGGCGAATGCGGGCGGCGTTGGCGATCACCAGCAGGGAGCTGACCGGCATCGAGACCGCCGCCACCAGCGGGGTGACGAAGGCGGCCATCGCCAGCGGCACCATGATCAGGTTGTAGGTGATCGAGATGGCGATGTTCTGGCGCACCGTACGCAGGGTGCGCCGCGACAGCTCGGTGGCCAGCTCCACCTTGTGCAGCTCGCTGGACATCAGCACGATATCGGCGCTCTCGATGGAGACGTCGGTACCCGAGCCAAGGGCGATGCCGACGTCGGCGCGCACCAGGGCCGGGGCGTCGTTGATGCCGTCCCCCACCATCACCACCCGCTGACCGGCCCGCTGCAGATCCCCGATCACCCGATCCTTCTCCTCGGGACGCACCTCGGCGATCACCTCCATCCCGCCCAGCCGCTCCGCCACCGCCTCGGCCACCGGGCGCCGGTCACCGGAGAGCAGGGTCAAGCGCATTCCCTTCTCCCGCAGGGAGGCCACCAATCGTGCGGCATCGGCGCGCAGCTCGTCGCTGATCCCCAACAACAGCACCTCGCGCCCAGCCACCGCGCAGTGCACCGCGGTCACCATCTGCGCCGCCCACTCCGCCTCCTGCGCGTCGAAGCGGTCGTCACGCTCCACACCCAACTCATCCATCCACGCTGCGGAACCTACCGCCACCTCGATACCGTCCACCCTACCGCTGGCACCCGATCCGGGCTTGGCACGGAAACCGTCGACGCCCCCTCGCCCCTTGAAGCCCCGCTCTTCCGCGCCGGCGACGATCGCCTTCGCCAACGGATGCTCGGAGTAGCGCTCCAATGCCGCGATCGCATTCCAATACTCCGCTTTTTCGCCGCCGGCGAAAAAGCGGAGGCGCGCCGCGCCTTCGGTGAGGGTACCCGTCTTGTCGAACACCACATGATCGATGGAGGAGAGGGTCTCCAGCACCTCGCCGTTCTTCACCAACACGCCGTTGCGTGCCCCCGCCCCCGATGCCACCGCAATCGCCATCGGCGTGGCCAGACCGAAGGCGCAGGGACAGGTCACCACCAACACCGCAACCGCCGCCATCAGCGCATGCTCGAAACCGCTGCCCAGCCAATAGAGAAAGGTCACCGTCGCCAGGCCCAGGGTGGCAGCGACGAACCACGGTACGATGCGGTCGGTGACGCACTGGATCGGCGCCTTGGACGCCTGCGCCTCCTCCACCAGGGCGATGATCCGCCCCAGGGCGGTCTCACCGAGGAGCTTCTCGGCGCGCACGGTGAGCGCACCGTCACCGTTGACGGTGCCGGCGGTCACCTCGTCGCCCGGCGCCTTGCACACCGGCAGGGATTCACCGGAGAGCATCGACTCGTCCACCTGACTCTCACCGGCCACCACCACCCCGTCCACCGGCACCTTCTCTCCCGGCTTCACCCGCACCTGCTCGCCGGCACTCACCGCGCGGATCGGCACCACCTGCTCCTCGCCGTCGCGGATCACCGTGGCCACCCGCGGCTGGAGGTCCATCAGGCGCTGGGTGGAAGCGACGGCGTGGCGCTTGGAGATCGCCTCCAGATAACGCCCGACCAGGATCACGAACAGAAAATTGACCACCGTATCCCAGTAGACCTCGCCCACTGCCGCCTGGGTGATGGTGATGTAGGCGGAGTAGAGATAGGTGGCGGTGGCACCGATGGCGATGGGCAGGTCCATCCCCAGGTGTCGGGTCTTCAGGTTGGTCCACGCCCCCTTGAGGAAGGGCCAGCCGGAGTAGAGCAGGGTTGGGGTGGCCAGACCGAAGCCGACCCAGTGGAACAGCGCCCGGTACTCCCCCTGGTCGGCGCCCGCATAGAGGGCGATGGAGATCCACAGCAGGTTCATCATGGTGAACCCGGCGAACGCCATGCGGAAGAGCAGCGCCCGGTTCTGGCGATTGAGGCGTCCCTCGGCCACCTCCGGATCGTAGGGGACCGCCGCGTAGCCGATGGCGGCGAGCTTCTTCAGCACGTCGGAGAGGTGGATCAGACGGTTGTCCCAGCGCAGGTGGAGCCGCTTTCCGGAGAGGTTCACCTCCGCGCGCACCACCCCGTCGGTGCGACCGAGGGTCGTCTCGATCAGCCAGACGCAGGCGGCACAGTGGATCCCCTCCACCAGCAGGTGGATCTCGCGCAGCTCGCCCAGCTCGCGGACGAACTCCCCCTGCACCTCGTCCAAGTCATAGAGGGCGGTCTCCTTCGGAGGCTCGGGGGGCGGAGCGAGGAGCTGACCGTCGGGGGTACGCTGATAGAACCCCTCCAGCCCCATCTGATAGATCGCCTCGCACACCGACTGGCAGCCGAAGCAGCAGAAGGCGCGCTCGGCACCGCCCACTTCGGCACGAAAGGTCTCATCGGAGGGAAGCGGTTGCCCGCAGTGGAAGCAGCAGTTCTGGGACACGATCCGTCCCTTATGGCGAGGGGTGAGGAAAAGGGCGCCCGCCGGTCACGGCCACGGCACCTTCAAGCAAAGCAGTCCACACAAAAATTTTCGGAGCGCGATCGCGCTCCGAATCTCAGTCGTGGACCTTGGTCCGTTCGGGGATTTCGTAGTCATGCCCCTGCGCCGACATCTGCACCACCAGGTCCCAGATCCCCTTCAGCGGAAAATCGACGTCGGCGCGGAAGCGGCCCGGACCCTCCTCGACGAAGGCGACCTTGAAATCCGCCCGCTGGTCGGCCGGACGATAGGCGAACAGGGTGACCGAATCGGCCTTCAGCGGCTGACCGGCGGCATCGACGGCGACCAGGCGATAGGTGCTCGTCTTGCCCAGGGTGGGACGGGCCGGCTTGTCCAGCGAAACGTCCCAGCCGAGGGAGGCGACCAGTTGACGCTTGGCGATGGTCTGGTGGTAGTTCTCACCCTTGTCGTAGTACTGCTCGTTGACCAGGCCGGGAGAGGTGACGAAGGCCTGACTCACCATGAAGGCGTTGATGGAGAAGACCAGCGCGACCATGGCGATCCAGCCGAGCACCCACGGATTGCGCCACGCGCGCTTGCTCGACTGGGAGATCCCGAAGGGGCCCTTGGCGGTCTGATCGCTCATCGTCGACTCCTGAAAAGGCGGCTGGGCACCGCGAAAAGGAAGGGGGCCATTTTAGCCCAAGCGGCGGGAGGAGGGTATTGCCGCGCCGTGGGCCTAGAGGCTGTCGGACTTAGGATGAATCGGCCGCGGAAGCGGGATAGCGGCCCTGCCCTTTTCCGGAAATTCTCGTCAAATAGCTCGCTATTCTCCTCAAATTTCCGAAAAACCGGGACCACTCTCCCACTCCCGCAGCTCGATCCTCCTAAGTCCGACAGCCTCCTAGACCACGGCGCGGGGCACCGACATCAGCGCCGGGGGGCGGCGAAGGAGCTCTCGTAGTCGGCCTTCATCGCCGGGTCCTCCTTGGAGTCGACATGGAAGGTGAGCGGCGTCATCTCCTCATCGAGATTCTCCTGCGGCACCCGCACGAAGACGGTGAACGGATTGACCCGGCCGTTCTCGGCAACGAAGCCTCCCTCCTCGGCACCGATCAGCTTCAGCCCCTTCGGCCCCTCCGCGGTGAGGTGAAGGTGGAGATCCCTGTCGGTCTTGTTCATCACCTTGATGGTGTATTTGTTCTGGATGGTGCCGTCACTCATCTGCACGAACATCGGCTGACGCTCACGCAGCACCTTCATGTCGATGGTCGACATGGTGGTCAGGCCGTAGACGATGCCGATGATGGCGATGGTCAGGATCGTCAGGTAGACGATGACCCGCGGACGCCGGAACATCGCCACCACCGGCTTGCCGTCGATCTCATCGAGGGAGGCGTAGCGGACCAACCCATGTGGCAGACCGATCTTGTCCATCACCTGATCGCAGGCGTCGATGCACAGCCCACAGGTGATGCATCCCTCCTGCTGACCGTGACGAATATCGACGCCGGTGGGGCAGACCGCGAGGCACTGGCCGCAATCGACGCAGTCACCCAGGCCCGACTCGTTGCGATCCTCCCCCTTGCGCATCCGCCCGCGGGGCTCCCCGCGGCGGTAGTCGTAGGTGGGAACCAGGGTCTCGGCGTCCACCATCACCGCCTGGATACGGGCATAGGGGCAGAGCCAGAAGCAGGCCTGTTCGCGCAGAGTGCCGGCGAGGAACCAGGTACCGGCAGTGAACAGCCCGAGCACGATCCATGCGGTAGAGGGGGCCTGCAGGGTGAAATAGTCGTGCCACAACTGGAAGGCGTCGGTGAACCAGGCGGCGAAGGAGAGACCGGTCAGCGCGGAGATCACCAGCCAGGCACCGTTCTTGGCCAGTTTGATGCGGATCTTGCCGAAACTCCACGGCGCGTCATCAAGCTTGCGCCGCTGGGCGGGATTGCCCTCGAGTTTCTCCTCGATCCAGGTGAAGACATCGGTCCAAACGGTCTGAAAGCAGAAATATCCGCAGTAGACCCGCCCTGCCATGGTGGTCACCACTGCAAGCAGGATGGCAAAAAAGAGCAGCACCAGGGAGAGCATCCAGAAATCCTGCGGATAGACCGACAGGCCGAAGATATGGAACTGGCGATTGGGAATGTCGAAGAGCACCGCCTGTCGATCCCCCCAACGCAGGTACGGGCCGAGGAAGAAGATCAACCACACCGTGGCGCTGATCCACTTGATGTTGCGCCATGTGCCGGGCACCCGCTTGGCGTGGATCGTCTTGCCTCCGGTGTTGACGTGATGGATATAGTCCTCGTAGAGCTCGTCAAGGCCGGTCTGCTGACTCTTCTCATCACTCACGGCGGAATCTCCTGTGTTGCGACGTGGGGCGCCCGAGGGCATCGACAATGAAATCGCACCGACCGGGGCGGGCGGGGCGACAGACGCCGGGGAGCGGAGTGCTCCACGACTCACCCGGGGCGAGCATCTGAAACGAATCAATTATTAGAACACACTAATAATCAAATTGCACTCATGATTGGTACAAATACTTACAAATCGCAAACTTCGCAACAGTGACTTAGTTACCCCCAACGTCACCCAGTGCAGGCATCTCCCCCCCCATCGCAGGCCCGGCGATCACAGCAACGAAACAAAAAAAGGGGAGGTGTTTCCACCTCCCCCTTTTCACCGACGCCCCAAGGGGGTCAGTCCTTGCGGTTCTGCGCATCTTTGTCCATCAACCCCTTCACCTTGAACCAGAGGAAGGCGACGATGACGACGGAGATGACCACGGTGATCGCGGAGCCGATAGCCACCGCGTCAGAAGTACCAAAACCCATTTTCTTTCCCCTCTACTAGGTTTTCGATGGGTCGGCCGGGGGCATGAGCCCCCGGGCCGTTCCGCGACTCGGTGTGCTTACTGCCCACCACCGAAGTTGTGGACGTAGACCGCCAGCTTCTTGATCTCGGTGTCGGTCAACTTGCCCTTGAAAGAGGGCATCTCGGCCTGACGGGTCTCCGGGTAACGGCTGTCGTTCACACCGTACTTGATGGTGTGGATGACGGAGGCACGCTGATCCGCGGCCTGGAAACGCCACACGGAGTCGGTCAGGTTGGCCGAACCGAGGATCTTCATGCCCTTGCCGTCGGGACCGTGGCAGCCAACACAGGCCTTGGTCATGTACAGCGGGTTGGAGGTCGGCTTGCCGGCCATGATCGAATCGGCCATCGACTCGATCTCGGCGTCGGTCATCTGCGAGCCGCCCATCGCCGGCATGTTGCCCTTGCGGCCGCCGGTGACGGTGGTCTGGATGGTGGCCAGATCGCCGCCGTAGAGCCAGTCGTCGTCGAGCAGGGTGGGGAAGCCGGGGGTACCCTGGCCCTGGGAGCCGTGGCACGCCGCGCACTTGTCACCGAACAGCACCTTCCCGGAACGGGCGATGTATTCGGAGATCTCCGGGTCCGCCTTCATCTGCTCCGCGGTCATCCCCGCCAGCTTCTCCTCGTACGGGGCGCGGGCGGCGTCCACTTCGGCCACCGCGGCCTTGTACTCACCGATCGCGGTCCAACCCGTCAAACCCTTGGTGTGGGTCGTGACGAGCGGGATCGTCGGATAGATCAGGGCGTAGACCACACAGAACATCCAGCTCGCGTGGAAGGCCAGCATCCACCACTTGGGCGGCGGATTGGTCAGCTCACACAGGTTGTCGTCCCAGACATGCCCGGTAATGTTTGCACCCGGGTACGGATTTTTCTCATCGGCCATTTTGTTTCTCCGCATCGATCTGGTCCTCCTCCATCGGGATGTGACGCTGGGCTTCCAGCTTGTCCCGATTTTTCGGATGGAGGGCGTAGATATAGAGGACTACCATCAGGAGGAAGACCACAACGGTGAGGATCGTGCCGATCCAGTCGTTGTGCGTCATTGCCTCCCAATCGGTATGGAAGTACTCCAGCAGACTACTCACGGTAGTCGGTACCTTCCTCGAACTTGACCATGGTGCCAAGGACCTGGAGGTACGCCACCACGGCGTCCATCTCGGTCTTACCGGCAATGGCCGCCGAAGCGCCCTCGATGTCCGCGTCGGTGTACGGGACACCCAGCAGACGCATCGCACCCATGGCGGTCTTCACATGCTCGGCGTCGATCTGCCCGTCAACCAGCCAGGGGTAGTTGGGCATCACGGACTCCGGCACCACGCTGCGCGGAGCGGTCAGGTGCTTGATGTGCCATTCGTTGGAGTACTTGCCGCCGACGCGGGCGAGATCCGGGCCGGTACGCTTGGAACCCCACTGGAAGGGGTGGTCGTACATCGACTCGGAGGCCAGCGAGTAGTGACCGTAGCGCTCCTTTTCGTCACGGAACGGACGCACCATCTGGGAGTGGCACAGGTAGCACCCCTCGCGCAGATAGACGTCGCGGCCCACCAGCTCAAGCGGAGTGTAGGGACGGACGCCGTCACCGGCCTTCCAGTCGTTGAGCGTCTTGTCGCCCCGGTCCCACAGGATCTCCTTGTGCTGGTTGTGCTCCATGGTGCCGTCCAGGTAGAACAGCGGCACGATTTCGACGATGCCGCCTACCGAGACGACCACCGCGAGCATCAGGACCAGGCTCCAGACGCTGCGCTCCATCGTATCCTGGAGCTTGGTCGAGTAGATTTGATCAGCCATTGGTTCTGTACTCCTTCGTTAAGCGGCGGCGGTCTTGGCCTTGGCCAAGCTGCCCTCGGAGGCGGACTTGCTGACGGTCATGACCACGTTGTAGAGCATGGTCACCGCACCCAGCAGGTAGATGGCACCGCCGGCGGCGCGCATCACGTAGTAGGGGTGCATCGCCTCGACCGATTCGGCGAAGGTGAAGGCCAGGGTGCCGTACTCGTCGTAGGCGCGCCACATCAGGCCCTGCATGATGCCGGAGACCCACATCGCGGTGATGTAGACCACGGCGCCGATGGTAGCCATCCAGAAGTGCAGGTTGACCAGCTTCACGGAGTACATCTCGGTGTGCCACAGGCGGGTCACCATGTGGTACAGCGCGCCGCAGCCGACCATCGCCACCCAGCCCAGGGCACCGGAGTGCACGTGGCCGATCGTCCAGTCGGTGTAGTGGGAGAGCGCGTTGACGGTCTTCAGCGACATGACCGGACCCTCGAAGGTGGACATGGCGTAGAAGGCCAGGGAGACGATCAGGAAGCGCAGGGTGTAGTCGGTACGCAGCTTATCCCACGCGCCGGAAAGGGTCATCATGCCGTTCACCGCGCCACCCCAGGAGGGGATGATCATGGCCAGCGAGACGGCGGCACCCAGGGAGCCGGTCCAGTCGGGAAGGGCGGTGTACTGCAGGTGGTGCGCACCCAGCCAGACGTAACCGAACATCAGCGCCCAGAAGTGGATCACCGAGAGGCGGTAGGAGAAGACCGGACGACCGGCCTGCTTCGGCACGAAGTAGTACATGATGCCGAGGAAGCCCGCGGTCAGGTAGAAGCCCACCGCATTGTGGCCCCACCACCACTGCACCATCGCGTCCTGCACACCCGAGAAGATCGAGTAGGAGTCGAACAGCGAGACCGGGATGGCCAGGCTGTTGACGACGTGCAGGTAGGTGATCATTACCATCATGCCGATGAAGAACCAGTTGGACACGTAGATGTGGCTGGTCTTGCGGATGGAGATGGTCATCACGAAGTTGAAGAAGTAGGAGAGCCAGACCACCGCGATGAGGATGTCGATGGGCCACTCCAGCTCGGCGTACTCCTTACCGGAGGTCATGCCCAGGGGCAGGGTCACCACGGCGGAGACGATGATCAGGTTCCACCCCCAGAAGGTGAACCACGCCAGCTTGTCGCTCCAGAGACGAACGCCGCAGGTGCGCTGCACGGAGTAGAAAGCGGTGGCCATCAGGGTACAGCCGCCGAAGGCGAAGATCACCGCATTGGTGTGCAGCGGACGCAGGCGACCAAAGGTCAACCACGCCTGATCCATGTTGAGGACGGGGAAGGCCAGCTCGGAGGCGATAAACACGCCGACCAGGAGACCCACCACCAGATACACGACGGCCATAACGGTAAACCATCGCACCACGTCAAAGTTGTATGTTTGTTCTGCTTGCGTCGCTTCCACGAGCACTCTCCTCTAGTGAAGTACGGCAAACGTCCGACCACCCCATGGATTCCACGGGTCCTCGAGCCATAGGCCCTTTGCCGCCCCAAGCGGGGGGACAGCACGCTGGCTGCCTTCGGCGGATACACTGCGAGCCACCGGTTTTTGTTCCCTGTGACCCTTACCCTCCCTTCCCTGTCGGCGGCTCTCCGTGGCGCCGTTCGGTCTCCAGTGTTCACGATCCCAACCCGCCGCAGCGCCGTGATATCACGTAACGAAGCGGGGGATTTCACGCAGCGTCGTACCTTACCAAAAGGGCGACAAATGTCAAAAAGTATTTGCCCGACGAAACGTGCTAACCCCCTTATTTTTCTTTAGTAATTTCCTCGGTTAAGGCGTCGGGGTGGTTCCCTCGGAAGGCGCTTGAAGGTATCCTTGGCGATTCCATTCCGGATCGGCCTTCACGGGAAGCAACGGCACCATGGGCGAACGTAGCGCAACCATCCGGCGCGAGACGCTGGAAACCCGCATCCAGGTCACCGTCGACCTCGACGGCGACGGCCGTTCGACGCTGGCCAGCGGCGTGCCCTTCCTCGACCACATGCTGGACCAGATCGCCCGCCACGGCCTGATCGATCTGGAGGTGGAGGCGCAGGGCGACCTGGAGGTCGATGCCCATCATACGGTGGAGGACCTCGGCATCACCCTCGGTCAGGCGATCGCCCGAGCAGTCGGCGACAAAAAGGGCATCCGCCGCTACGGCCACGCCTACGTCCCCCTCGACGAGGCGCTCTCCCGGGTGGTGATCGACCTCTCCGGCCGCCCCGGCCTGGAGTTTCACGCCACCTTCCCCACGGAAAAGATCGGCACCTTCGATACGGAGCTGTTCCACGAATTCTTCCAGGGGTTCGTCAACCACGCCCGGGTGACCCTGCACCTGGACTGCCTGCGCGGCAGCAACAGCCACCACATCGCCGAAACCCTGTTCAAGGCCTTCGGCCGGGCGCTGCGCATGGCGCTGGAGACCGACCCGCGGATGGAGGGTATACTGCCGTCCACCAAGGGCAGCCTCTGACGTCCCACCCCATTCCGATTACGAACCTCCGCCATGCAAACCATCGCCGTCATCGACTATGGCATGAGCAACCTGCGCTCGGTCACCAAGGCCCTGGAGCACGTCGCCGATGGCGACCGGGTGATCGTCAGCGACCGCGCCGAGGCGATCCTCGCCGCCGACCGCGTGCTCTTCCCCGGCCAGGGTGCGGCCCGCGACTGCATGCACGAGCTGCGTCACCATGAACTCCCCGAGGTGGTGCGCGAGGCGGCGGCGAGCAAGCCCTTTCTCGGCATCTGCATGGGCATGCAGGTGCTGCTCGACCACAGCGAGGAGGGGGGTGGCACCGATCTGCTGGGGATCATTCCAGGCACGGTGAGGCGTTTCGCCGCCGGGATGACCGACCCCGATCACGGCGAGCGCCTGAAGATCCCGCAGATGGGCTGGAACCAGGTCCATCAGGAGACGACCCACCCGCTGTGGCGGGGCATCGCCGCAGAGAGCCGCTTCTATTTCGTGCATAGTTATTATGTAGAGCCGACCGACCCGTCGGTGGTCACCGGCTCCACCGTCTACGGCCAGCGCTACTGCTCGGTGCTCGCCCACGACAATCTGTTTGCCGCCCAGTTCCACCCCGAAAAGAGCCAGCACGCCGGCATTGCGTTGCTCGCCAACTTCGTTCGTTGGGACGGCCAGAGCTGATCCCACGCGAATTGCCGGACACCCCATCAACCACTTTTAAGGAACGACCAAGGTCCCGTCATGCTGCTGATCCCCGCCATCGATCTTAAGGACGGCAAGTGCGTACGCCTGCGCCAGGGGCGCATGGAAGACGACACCGTCTTCTCCGACGACCCGGTTGCCATGGCCGACCGCTGGGTGGAGGCGGGCGCCCGCCGGCTCCACCTGGTCGATCTCAACGGCGCCTTCGCCGGCCGCCCGGTGAACATCGACGTGGTCCGCGCCATCGCCGAAAGGCACCCCGACCTGCCGATCCAGGTGGGTGGCGGCATCCGCGACGAGGAGACCGTGCAGACCTACCTGGAGGCCGGCGTCCAGTACGTGATCATCGGCACCAAGGCGGTCACCGCGCCCCACTTCGTCAAGGACCTCTGCCTCGAATTCCCCGGCCACGTCATCGTCGGCCTCGACGCGAAGGACGGCAAGGTGGCGGTCGACGGCTGGTCGAAACTCTCCAAGCACGACGTCATCGACATGGCGCAGCACTTCCAGGACGACGGCGTCGAGGCGATCGTCTACACCGACATCGCCCGCGACGGCATGATGAGCGGGGTCAACGTCGAGGCCACCGCGCGGCTTGCCCGAGAGATCACCATCCCGGTGATCGCCTCCGGCGGCATCACCAACCTCGACGACATCCGCGCGCTGGCCGGAGTCTCCCACGAGGGGATCACCGGCGCGATCACCGGCCGGGCCATCTACGAGGGCAGCCTCGACTTCGCCGAGGGTCAACGCCTCGCCGACGAGCTGGCCGGAAAAGATTAGCCACGGAGACACGGAGAACACGGAGAGTCGAATCGTCTCCAGATTCCGACCTCTGTAGAGCGGCCACCAGCCCCATCCAACCGAACATAGAGGAATCAGCCACGACAGCACATCGACGGCATACCTGATCTCCGTGCCCTCCGTGCCTCCGTGGCTTTTTTACAATACATGGGACTAGCCAAACGCATCATTCCCTGCCTCGACGTGGACAACGGGCGGGTGGTCAAGGGGGTCAAGTTCGTCGAGATCCGCGACGCCGGCGATCCGGTGGAGGCGGCCCAGCGCTACGACGAGCAGGGTGCCGACGAACTCACCTTCCTCGACATCACCGCCTCCTCCGACGACCGCGAGACCATCGTCCATGTGGTCGAGGAGGTGGCCTCCACGGTGTTCATCCCGCTCACCGTCGGTGGCGGCATCCGCAAGGTCGAGGACGTGCGCCGGCTGCTCAACGCCGGCGCCGACAAGGTGGCGATCAACACCGCGGCGGTGTTCAACCCCGAGTTCGTCGGCGAGGCGGCCGCCCGCTTCGGCTCCCAGTGCATCGTCGTCGCCATCGACGCCAAGCAGGTGAGCGGTCCCGGCGAGCCGCTCAAGTGGGAGATCTTCACCCACGGCGGACGCAAGGGCACCGGTATCGACGCGGTGGAGTGGGCGAAGAGGATGACCGACCTGGGGGCCGGCGAGATCCTGCTCACCAGCATGGACCGCGACGGCACCAAGTCCGGCTTCGACCTCCCGCTCACCCGCACCATCAGCGACGCGGTGGAGGTACCGGTGATCGCCTCCGGCGGGGTCGGCAACCTCGACCACCTGGTGGAGGGGGTCAGCGAGGGCCACGCCGACGCGGTACTCGCCGCCTCCATCTTCCACTTCGGCGAATACACCATCGAGCAGGCCAAACGCCGCATGGCGGAGGCCGGTATTGAGGTTCGGTTGTAAAACGCGGAGAACGCAGAGACGCGGAGAACGCAGAGAAGAGTTTTCGAACTCTTTGCGTTCTCCGCGTCTCTGCGTCCTCTGCGTCTTTATCCAGGGCGTAGAACGATGAACTGGCTGGACGAGATCAGGTGGACCGAGGACGGGCTGGTGCCGGTGATCGCGCAGGACGCGGCCAGCGGCAAGGTGCTGATGTTCGCCTGGATGAACCGCGAGTCGCTGGCGCTCACCGTCGAGGAGGGCCGTGCGGTCTACTGGTCACGCTCCCGCGGCAGACTGTGGCGCAAGGGCGAGGAGTCGGGTCACGTACAGCAGGTGCACGAGCTGCGCCTCGACTGCGACGGCGACGTGATCCTGATGAAGATCGAACAGATCGGCGGCATCAGCTGTCATACCGGGCGGGAGTCGTGCTTCTACCGGCGCCTCGATGAAGGCCAATGGACCGAAACCGACCCGGTCCTCAAAGACCCCAAAGCGATCTACGGGCAAGCCAAACCAGGATGAGATCCGCCACGGAGCCACGGAGGGCACGGAGCATCACCGCGGACCGCTCCGTGCCCTCCGTGGCTCCGTGGCATTCCCCTAGAAACCCCGGGCTCTTCCCGAAAACAGACAGAGGGGCGCAAAGCGTGAATCGTGATATTCTGGCGGGCCTCGCCAAGGTGCTGGAGGAGCGCAAGTCGGCCGACCCCGACAGCTCCTACGTGGCCAGGCTCTACCACAAGGGCCCCGACGCGATCCTGAAAAAGATCGGCGAAGAGGCCACCGAGACGGTGATGGCGGCCAAGGACGGCGATCCCGACAAGATCGTCTACGAGACCGCCGACCTCTGGTTCCACTCGATGGTGATGCTCGCCCACTACGGCCTCGGCCCCGACCGGGTGCTCGCCGAACTGGATCGGCGCTTCGGCCTCTCCGGGCTGGAGGAGAAGGCGAGCCGCGGCGACGGCTGAAGGCCGACGACGGAATTCAACCTGTTACACACAGTTTTCGGAGTATCTAGCAATGGGTGTTGGCGGTATCGGTATCTGGCAGCTTCTGATCATCCTGGCCATCGTACTGGTGATCTTCGGGGCCAAGCGGCTGCGCAACGTCGGCGCCGACCTGGGTGCCGCGGTGAAGGGCTTCAAGGGCGCCATGCGCGAAGGCGATGCCGAACAGGGCGCGCAGAAGCTGGAGAGCAAGGAGGGCACCACCATCGAAGGTGAGGCGACCAAGGAGAAGGAAAAGGAGAAGGCCTGAGCGCCGCCTCCCCCTGTCACGGCGCTGATCGATGTTCGATATCGGCTTCTTCGAACTGGTGGTGATCGGCGTGGTCACCCTGCTGGTGGTCGGCCCCGAGCGGCTGCCCGGTCTCGCCCGCACCGCCGGGCGGTGGGTCGGCCGTGCCCGGCGCATGGCCGCCAACCTGAAGGCCGAGGTGGACCGGGAGATCGCCGCCGAGGAGCTGAAGCGCCACCTCGCCAAGCAAGCCGGCATCGACTCGGTGCACGAGATCATCGAACAGACCCAACAGACCGGCGCAGAGATCGACCGCTCGCTCAACGACACCGCAGCCACCGCCGCGGAGTCCCTCGATCTCTCCCCAACGGCCACCAAGACCACTCCCGAAGCCCCCCACTCCAGCGGCGACCATGAGCCCAAACACCCCGCCTGAAGCACCCCACGACGACGCCTCCGTCGAGGAGGAGATGCCGTTCCTCTCGCATCTGGTGGAGTTGCGCGACCGGCTGATGCGGGCGGTGCTCGGCGTGCTGGCGGCCTTCCTCCTTCTCTTCCCCTTTTCCAACGATCTCTACACCCTGCTGGCCGCGCCGCTGATGCGCCACCTGCCGGCCAACGCCTCGATGGTGGCGATCGACGTCGCCAGCCCCTTCTTCACCCCGTTCAAGCTGGCGATGGTGGCGGCGGTGTTCCTCGCCATGCCCTACATCCTCCACCAGATGTGGGCCTTCATCGCCCCCGGCCTCTATCGCCACGAGAAACGTTTCGCCATCCCACTGCTGGTCTCCAGCGTGGTCCTCTTCTACAGCGGCGCCACCTTCGCCTACTTCGTGGTCTTCCCGCTGATCTTCGCCTTCCTCACCGGCAGCGCCCCCGAAGGGGTCTCGGTGATGACCGACATCGCCCGCTACCTCGACTTCGTCCTCACCCTGTTTTTCGCCTTCGGCTTCGCCTTCGAGGTGCCGATCGCCACCTTCCTGCTGTGCAAGGTGGGACTCACCACTCCTGACAGCCTGCGCAGCAAGCGCCCCTACATCATCGTCGGCGCCTTCGTCATCGGCATGCTGCTGACCCCACCGGACGCCATCTCCCAGACCCTGCTGGCGATACCGATGTGGATGCTGTTCGAGCTGGGACTGTTCTTCTCCGCACGCTTCGCCGTCCCCGCCGCTAAAGACGGGACCGACGGCGACCCCGGCGAAGAGGAGCTGGAGTACGAGCTCCAACAGGCGGAGGCCGCCGAGGAGGCGCTGGACGAGCCCGATCCGGCCGCCGCGCGGGTACGCCCGGAGGACGAAACCGCTTGGCAGAATGAGCTGGACGAGCTGGGCGACGAGGGCACCCCGAGGCCCCCAGAGCCCGACGCAGGGAAACCGACCGCTGGCTGAGCAACGGCGCCCGCCGAAGCGCCCCAACGTGGCAAACGGCCCCGTTCCCTGCATAATTCGTTGGATACGTTCGACGGCCGCGAGCCGTCTTCAAAAGAACAAGAGGACGAGGCCGTGGCCGGAAACGACTCGTTGGAAGGACTGCGCGAGCGCTTGGCACAGTTCGCCGCCGAACGGGCGTGGGAGCCCTTCCACACCCCCAAGAATCTCTCCATGGCGCTGATCGCCGAGGCCGCCGAGCTGGTGGAACACTTCCAGTGGCTGACCCCGGAGCAGAGCGCCGCCCTGCCGGCGGACAAGCTCGAAGAGGTGGCCATGGAACTGGCCGACATCCAGATCTACCTGATCCGCATCGCCGACAGGCTGGGCGTCGACCTGATCGACAGCGCCCGGCGCAAGATCGCGATCAACGAGACCCGCTATCCCGCCGAGCGGGTCCGCGGCGACGCCCGCCGCGCCGACGAATACGACCACTGACGATGGACCCGGCCAGCGTCAAACGTCGCTTCCTGCTGCTCAACGAGGCGCGCCTCGCCCGCGTCCGCGAAGAGCTGGGCACCACCCGCGAGGGGCTGGTGGACCTGCTGCCGCTGCTCTTCCACCAGAACGACCCGTTCCTGCCCGGCTTCCTCCAGGAGAGCGATGCGGAACCGGCCGCCGGTTTTCCCGACTTCCAGCCCGGACGGGTCGCCACCGAGGCCGCCAAACGGCTGGTGAAGGCCGCCGGCGGTCCCGAGTATCGCCCCGGCGCCCGCCGCAGCTATGATCTCCACGCCGCCTTCGTCGTCGGCAACTACGGCCTGCTCGCCCGCGCCGACACCCCTCGCTTCGACCTCTGGCTGATCGCCGCCGACGGCCTCGACAGCGGCCCGCGCGACGCCCTGCTGGAGAAGAGCCGGGCCGTGGTGACCTGGTACGAGGAGCAGGAGATCGAGCTCACCGTGCGGCTGATCGACCCCGCCGCGCTGCGCGCCGGCCGCCGCGGCCACTCCGCCGGCCAGCGCCAGGGGCGGCGCTGGCCGCGGCTCGACCTCGACACCCTCTACACCCAGGGACTGTGGCTCGGCGGACGCAAACCGCTGTGGTGGTTCCTGCCGCCGGACTACAGCGGCGACGCCGGGCAGCGGATCGCCGAGCTGAGCGCCGAAGACCCGCTGGCCGAGCACGAGCTGGTGGATCTCGGCCCGGTCCAGCCGATCACCGCCGAGGAGCTCTTCGGCGCCGCCACCGAGTGGATGTTCAGCGGCATCGACCGCCCCTACCGGATGCTCCCGCGGATCCTCCTGGCCGAGGCCTACGCGGAGGCCGCCGCCGGCTTCCGGCTCCTCTCCGAGCGCCTCAAGGAGGCGGTCTACCGCGGCGAGACCGCCGTCTCCCGCCTCGACCCCCTGATCCTCACCTACCATCTCGCCGCCCGCCACCTCTCCGGTGAAGAGCGGGGCGACCGCCTCGACGCCCTGCGCCGCGCCCTCTACATCCAGTCCGGCGTGCGGCTGAGCGGAAAGGGACGCGCGGCCAACAACGGGCAGGAGGGCGACGAGGATTGGCGCCGCGAGCTGATTCTCGAGCTGAGTGGTCGGTGGGACTGGGAGGCGGCCCGTTTCACCGACCTCGACGAGCGTGACGAATGGCGGCTGGAGCGGGTGGTGGACGAACGCCAGTTCCTGGTCGGCGTCCTCAGCCAATGCTTTCGCGCCCTCTCCGCCTTCGGCCGGACCCAAGGCGAGGGCGTGAAGGAAGCGCTCGCCCGTTTCGGCCTGCTGCGCCAGAAGCTCTACGCCGCCTTCGAGCGCAAGGGGGGCAAGGTCGAACTGCTCAACTTCGACCCCGACGCCCAGATCGCCGAATCCCACCTGCTGTTCAACCAGCCGGTGGGCGCCGACACCCACGGCGTCAATCCCTTCGCCGCCGCCCCGGCGCTGGCCAACCTCAACAGCAACGCGACGACCAGCGGCTACACCCTCCACCGCGGCGACATCAAACACCTCGACCCGGCCCCCCTGAAACGCGCCGCCGGCTTCATCGAGCTACTCGCCTGGGTCCACTTCAACCGCCTCTACAACCCGCGCACCCTGTTCGCCCTCAACCCCCCCGAGGGGCTGGTGGAGCAGCGCGAGCTGCGCAGCCTGATCGAGGGCTTCCAGGAGCTCGCCCCCAACGGCAAGCTCCCCGATGCCGACGCCGAGGCCTTCTCCCGCCCGGCCACCGTGGAGCGCGCCGCGCTGTTCATCAACACCGGCCGGATCGACCCGCTGACCCGCCGCACCCGCAAGGGGATCCACCTGAGCAGCGACGCCATCGACGTCTTCAGCTACGGCTCGCGCAACGAGACCCTGGCCGAGACCTTCGACCTAGTGGTCGCCACCAACCGCCGCGAGGTGCTTACCTTCCGCTACCAGGGGGACGAGGCGCTGGCCGAGTGCCTGCGCGACTACCTCTCCTGGTTCCCCGAGGGAAGCCCCAAACCGCCGCAGATCCGCGTCCACTGCTACTCCTCGGAGCGCGGCCCGCTGTTCGCCCGCCGCTTCGAAGAGCTCTTCCAACACCTCTCCGACGCCCTCTACGACGCCCCGGAACCGCGCTACATCTTCCGCTTCCAGCGCACCTTCCACCTCCTGCGCTTCATCGACGGCCGCGCCCAGTACCAGTCCGCCGACAACTACGAGGGGGTGCTCGCGCTGCTCGCCGCCCCCGCCGCCCGCTTCTCCCGCACCACCGGCAACCCGTGGGCGCTGATCGGCACCCCGCTGCCCCACCTGCTCAAGCTCAACCGCGAGGGGACGGTGCAGTTCTTCTTCCACGCCCTAGGCGCCCAGGCCGACGTCTACCTGCTCGACGAACGGGGCTCACTGTTCCACCAGCTGATGGCCTTCGACAACGATCAGGCGCTGCTCAGCCACTTCCACCGCTTCTTCGAGGCGGTGCTGCCACGACGCGGCATCGACGGCGGCAACGAACTGGTGGAGTACTACCGCATCACCAAGGGCAAGGAGGGGCGCTACGGCCTCTCCCCGGAGGCGGTGGACAACGGCGGCGGGCGCCGCTATTTCCAGGTGCAGGTGATCGCCGAGGCGCTGGAGGACAAGCGCAGCCAGCTCACCATCTACTGCAACGACGAGGAGTTCTCCTCGCTGGAGCACGGCGACCGGCTGTTCAACGTGGTCGCCGCCAACATCCTCAGCCGGCGCAAGAGCGGCGAGCGCTACCCGATCTACATCACCGACATCGACATCACCCGCCTGCTCGGCCGCGCCACCGGCGACGGCGGGGTGCAGACCATCCACTTCCTCACCTACAAGAAGCGCATCGAAGACCGCCTCAACGAGGCGCTGCGCAACCTCTGAGCCCCCTCCCCCACCACGGTCCCGGGATCCCGCCGTCGGCAGTCGCCCCACCCGCAAGACACCTCACCACCACCCCAGCAACCGCCACCACAGGTAGTCCAGCGGGATCAGCAACAGCCAGGAGGCGACACTCAGCGCCACGCCCAGGCGAATCGCCCGCCCCAGCCGCTCCCCGGACAACGCCAGGGCCAGCACCAGCGGCGGCGACTGATAGGGGAAGAGCGGCGCGGAAAAGCCCACCACCTGAGTCATCAGCACCGACTCCAGCGGCGCGCCGGTGAGATCCGCCAACCGCTCGGCCAGCGGCGTCAGCACCGCCGGCACCCCGGGCAGGGTGGGCCGGCAGGTGGCGCTGGCGGCGGGGCGGCGGATACGCCCCCACATGCACCGTCGCGCCCAGCTGATCCACGCCGCCGACGGGCCGCTGCGGGTGATCACCGCCGAGGGGAGCTGGAGCGTCCCCGCCGATCAGGCGGTGTGGGTCCCCGCCGGACTGGAGCACGCGGTGATCGCGCGCACGCCCCTCACCGTCCACGCGGTATTCGTCGACCCCGCGGCCGCCGCGTCGCTGCCCCGACAATGCCGGGTGCTCAACCTCACGGCGCTGGCTCGCGCGCTGATCCCGCGCCTCGCCGGGATCGGCGAGGCGTTTCCCCGGGAGGGACCGGAGCAGCGGCTCGGCGCGGTACTCCTCGACGAGCTGGCCCGGCTCGCCCCGGCACCGCTGCACCTGCCGCTGGCCCGCGACCCGCGGGTACGGCGGGTGATCGACCGGCTGATCGAGGATCCGGCCGATCCGCGCGGCCTGGAGGCGTGGGCCGCCGAGGCGGGGGCCTCCGCGCGCACCCTGGCACGCGCCTTCCGGCGCGAAACCGGCCTCGCCTTCGGCCAGTGGCGCACCCGCCTGCGGCTGATCGAAGGGGTGGAGCGGCTGCAGCGGGGCCACGCGGTGACCCGCGTCGCCCTCGACCTGGGCTATCGCTCGCCGAGCGCCTTCGTCGCGATGTTCCACCGCGAGCTGGGCTTTCCGCCGAGCCGCCTGCGCCGCGTTGATGGCCGGCCCCCGCCGTCGTCCCCGTAGATCGTCGCTACCGCGGCGACGCGAACGGAAGCTGCGGGGGTGGGGTTACGAGGGCTTCGCCGAGCGTCGTGTTCCGTTCGGTAACGTTCAATGCGAAATTTTCGGCCGCTGCCCCCGTTTACGTCGCCGCGGCAGCGGCGGCCCACGAAGAACGGCACCGTCCAGCACACCCGGGCCCTTCCGGTTAGAATAACGCCCCCATGAGCGAACCCCACCACATCGACAAGACCCTGGTCCGCGCCGCCTTCTCCCGCGCCGCGCCCACCTACGACCGCGCCGCGGTGCTGCAGAAGGAGGTGGCCAGCCGGCTGGTCGAACGGCTCGACTTCGTCAAGCTCTCCCCCCAGCGGATCTACGACCTGGGCTGCGGCACCGGCCGGGTGTCGGCCGCGCTGCGCGAGCGCTATCCGGCAGCCGAGGTGGTCGCCCTCGACTTCGCCCTGCCGATGCTCCAGGCGGCCCAACGGCGCTCGCCGGGGCTCGCCGCGGTCTGCGGCGACCTGGAGGCGCTGCCGCTGGCCGGCCACTCCGCGGAGCTGATCCTCTCCAACCTCACCCTGCAGTGGTGCCTCGACCTGGAGGGGAGCCTGCGCGGGCTGTTGCGGGTGGCGCGCCCCGGCGGCCTGCTGATGTTCACCACCTTCGGCCCCGATACCCTGCGCGAACTGCGCGCCGCCTGGGCACAGGTGGACGGCCGCTCCCACGTCAACGCCTTCACCGACCTGCACGACGTCGGCGACGCCCTGATGCGCGCCGGCTGGGCCGAGCCGGTGGTCGACCAGCAGACCTTCACCCTCACCTACGACGAGGTGAGCGGGCTGATGCGCGACCTCAAGGAGATGGGCGCCCACAACGTCACCGCCGGCCGCGCCCACGGTCTCACCGGCCGGGCACGGCTGCGGGCGATGGCCGATGCCTATGAACGATTCCGCAGCGATGGGCGGCTGCCGGCGACCTATGAGGTGGTCTACGGCCACGCCTGGGCCACCGACGGCGCCTCGGCGGCCCGGCCGGACGAGCCGGCCACCTATCCCCTCGATCGACTCCGGCGCGCCATCCGCACCGGTTAGGTGTGGATTTCCCGCCACTTTCCGGGTATGTATTCATGGCGAGATAGGGCTTGCCGCCCCGTCGGAGATGCCTCGTTTCGCCTCCAACCCACTATCCAAACAAGGAACCCGATCCAATGACCGCGTTTGCCGCCCGACTCATCGCCGTGCTGATGCTTGCCCAGTTCGCCCTCCTCCCGTCCGTCCAGGCCGGCGAGGCCGCTGGCCCCGGCGTAACCCAACTGTTCTCGGAGATCATCGCCCAGGCGCCGACCCCCAGTGACCGCCGCGCCGCCGCGTGCCAGCCGTTCTCGGCCACCATCCCGGGCGCCTACGGCGGCACCGCCTCCACCTCCGGCGAACTCTGCGTCAACACCGAGACCCAATATCTGGAGATGTCCTCGCTGCTCGCCTACGCCAGCTACTCGTCGGTCGCCGGGGTGACGATCGACGGCAGCGTCGCGGTGGTCATCGCCATCCAGGGCGAGACCCAACTGGCCATCGCCTTCCACGGCGGCCCGTTGACCTACACCATCGGCGGCGAAACCCACACCGTCTCGTTCGATTCCGTCGCCGTGGGATATGACATGAGCAGCGGCTCGCTGCAGGCGACCCAGGTCACCGGCACCATCACCGTCGACGGCGTCGCGATTCCCATGGAACTCGCCCTCGCTCCGTACCTGCTGTAGTCACGGCACCCCGGAAAGGCCCACGCCCCGAACAAGGGGCGCGGGCCCCGCCTCGGCGGCTCTCAGCCCCCCTTTTAGGAGGAACCATGAAACGCCTCTCCGCCCCGCTCCCCGCGCTGCTGCTGGCCATCCTTTCACTGCTCGTCGCGCCCACCGCCGGCGCGCTGGACCTGACACCGGTCCTCTCCGACCTCATCGGCCAGGCATCGGCGGGCAACCCCCAGCGCCGCATCTCCGCCTGCACCCCCTACACCCGCGACATCCCCGGCGCCCAGGGCGGCACCGCCACCCTCGCCGGCCAGGGCTGCTTCACCGGCACCACGAGCGTTACGGTCAGCGGCACCATCACCTACTCCAGCTATGGCCTCTCCCCCGGCGTCACCGTCAACGGCACCGCCAACGGCACGATACAGCTCTCCGGCGACCTCACCGCCGGCAGCTTCTCCAGCGTCACCGTGGCGATGACCGACGGCCCGGTCACCTACACCATCTACGGCGGGACCTACACCGTCACCTACGACAACTTCACCATCGAATACAGCGACGCCCTCACCCCGGTCTCGGCCAGCGGGGGCGTCACCATCAACGGCGTCTACTATCCCGCCACCCTCGAGCTGGCCGGGTACGTCATCTGAGCCCGACGGGGCCATCCGGCTTGGGGCGTGGCCTCTTCGTCACCGGCACCGACACCGGCGTCGGCAAGAGCCGCATCGCCGTCGCGCTGATCGAACGGCTACGCGGTGACGGCCGACCGGTGGCCGGTTTCAAGCCGGTGGCCGCCGGCTGCGAACGCACCGCCGCCGGCCTGCGCAACGACGACGCCCTCGCCCTGCAGGGCGCCGGCGCCCCCCTCCTCCCCTACGAGCGGATCAATCCCTACGCCTTCGCCCCCGCCATCGCCCCTCACCTGGCGGCCGCGGCGGCCGGGGTGGAGATGACCGTGGCGGAACTGCTGGAGCACTATCGCGCGCTGGAGGCCGAGGTCGGACGAGTGGTGGTCGAGGGCGCGGGGGGCTGGCTGGTGCCCCTCAACCGGCATGAAAACCTGGCCGATCTGGCCGTCGCCCTCGACCTGCCGGTAGTGCTGGTGGTGGCGATCCGCCTCGGCTGCCTCAACCACGCACTGCTCACCGTCGAGGCGATCCGCGCCCGCGGCCTGCCGCTGCACGGCTGGATCGCCAACCTCGTCGACGGCGAGACCCCCTGCCACCGGGAGAACGTCCAGACCCTCGCAGAGCGCCTCGACGCACGCCTTCTCGGCACCGTGCCGCACCTGGGCCCGGGGCGGTCGGCGGCGCCCTACCTGACGGTCTGATCCGAATCCTTCGCCGCCGGCAGGTTGGCCAGGAAGGTCTCCATCAGCGCGTGGTAGATCGGGGTATGGGCGATGTGGCGGGAGATGCCGCTGGCGATCAGCGAGGCACCGAGCAGCGGCAGGAAGATCGCCTGGTCGTCGGTCATCTCCATCAGGATCACCGCGGCGGTGATCGGCGTCTGCATCACCCCGGAGAAGTAGCCCGCCATGCCGAGCAGGGCCACCGCCGGGAAGGCGATGTGCGGAAACCACCCGGCGAGCGCCCCGCCCAACCCGGCCCCCACCGAGAGCGAGGGCGCGAACAGCCCGCCGGGGATGCCGCTCCAATAGGAGACCAGGGTCGCCAGCCCCTTCTCCAACGCATACAGCAGGCCACCGCCACCCTCGCCGGCAAGCAGCGCCTTCGCCTCGCCATAGCCGGTGCCGTAGACCGCCCCGCCGGAGAGGTAGCCGAGGGTCGCCATCGCCAGCCCGAGCAGCAGTGCGACGGTCAGCGGCCGGCTCCGCTGCCACGGCGCCGCCCGCCGCACCCCGTAGATCAGCGCCGCGGTGAATCCGCCGCCGAGCACCCCACCGACGACGCCGGCGGCCAGCGCCGGGGTCAGCAGATCGATCGGGGCGACGTTGGTGATCACCCGGCCGAAGTAGTCGTAGTTGCCAAGCAGCCCGACGCTGACCACGCCGGCCACCAGAATCGCCAGCAGCACCGTGCCGCTGACCTTCTGCTCGTAGGTGCGCGAAAGCTCCTCGATGGCGAAGACCAGTCCGGCCAGCGGGGTGTTGAAGGCCGCCGCCACCCCCGCCGCGCCGCCGGCCACCACCAGCCCGCGGGAGAGGTCGTGGTGGGGGAAGTGGGCGACCTTGCGCAGCGAGTTCATGATCGCCGCACCGATGTGCACGGTGGGTCCCTCGCGGCCGATGGAGGCTCCGGAGGCAAGGCCGAGCAGCACCATCAACCCCTTGCCGACGGCGATGCGGAAGGTGAGCAGGGTATCGCGCAGGGCGGCGTGTTTCGGATCGAGGGCGGCCATGGTCTGCGGGATGCCGCTCCCCTGGGCCCCCTGGAAGAAGGCGCGGGTGAGCCACACGGCCAGAGCGAAACCGAGCGGGGTGAGGAGGAAGGTGAGCAGCGGGTGGTCGTGGACCACGCCGCGGAACCAGCCGTCGGCCAACTCCGCCCCGTCGGCCAGCATCACCGCCGCCAGCCCCACCACCACCGCGCCCCCCCAGAAGGCGAGGCGGGTGCGCCAGGCGCGGGCGGAGAGGAGCTGGCGGCCGGAATGACGAAACTTTCTCATACGATTTTTCGCGGGGGGAATGGGCGGCGTATCAGTATAACCCGAGGAAACAGGGGGTTCGGGCGGCGGTTGCCCGGTGAAGAGGCGAAAAACCGTATTTATTGTGGAAAGGGCGGGTGTGGTCTCTATTTGGAGGAGTCAGTATCATTCGCCGACAATTCCCGGAAGCCGATTTTTTTGGAGGAGCCGCCCATGTCCGATTCCAAGTTCCGCTTGGTCACCCGATCCGATTTCGACGGCCTGGTCTGCGCGGTGCTGCTCAAGCACCTCGACCTGCTCGACGACATCACCTTCGTCCACCCCAAGGACATGCAGGACGGCAAGATCGACATCTCCGCCCGCGATATCACCACCAACCTGCCCTACGTCGACGGGGTCCACCTCGCCTTCGACCACCATCTTTCGGAAACGATCCGCAACGAACGGCACGACAACCACATCATCGACCCCGAGGCCCCCTCGGCGGCGCGGGTGGTGTGGCGCCACTACGGCGGCCACGAGGCCTTCCCGGTGGAGTGGGACGAGATGATGGAGGCGGTGGACAAGGGCGACGCCGCCCAGTTCACCAAGGAGGAGGTGCTGGAGGCCAAGGGGTGGGTGCTGCTCAACTTCCTGATGGATGCGCGCACCGGGCTGGGCCGCTTCCGCGAGTTCCGCATCTCCAACTACGCGCTGATGATGGATCTGATCGACTACTGCAAGAACCACGGCATCGACGAGATCCTGCAACTGCCCGACGTCAAGGAGCGGGTGGAGCTCTACTTCGAGCAGGAGGAGAAGTTCAAGGAGCAGGTGAGCCGCTGCGCCACCGTCCACGGCAACCTGGTGGTGCTCGACCTGCGCAACGAAGAGAACATCTGGGCGGGCAACCGCTTCATGATTTACGCCCTCTACCCACAGTGCAACATCTCGATCCACGTGCTGTGGGGGCTGAAGCAGCAGAACACCGTGTTCGCCACCGGCAAGTCGATCTTCGACCGCAGCTCGCAGACCAACGTCGGCGAGCTGATGCTCCAGTACGGTGGCGGCGGCCACCAGGCGGCCGGCACCTGCCAGGTGGAGAACGAGCGGGCCGAGGCGGTGTTGCAGGAACTGATCGCCAAGATCAACGCCGACGGGTGAAACGCTAGCGCGTTTTACCCGAAATGTTGCACGCGACCCCCTGTAGGAGCGGCCCTTAGGCCGCGATGACGCCGGTTCCGCCTACCCCCGCCAGTCGACCTATGGCTCACCACTTCGAACCATCGCGGCCTAGG